>JADLFC010000189.1 GCA_020845775.1 Deltaproteobacteria bacterium | reverse complement strand
TTAGTCCTTTACTTGGCTTACTTGGTACGGTTTTGGGAATGATAACCGCTTTTCAAAAGCTCGAAGCCTCTGGCATGAAAATAAATCCTGCCATTCTCGCTGGAGGTATATGGGAGGCATTGCTGACTACCGCTTTTGGATTGATAATCGCCATTCCAACAATGGCAGCGTACTATTACTTAGAGGGAGAAGCCGACAAGCTTAGAATGAGAATGAAAGATGCGCTCGTGCCGCTATTTGCTCTCTACAACAATACCTCTATTCAATCGACTGGGGACGAAGAGAAAAAAACAACAGCTAGAGTTTCGTAATTATGGATTTACACTTTGACACCAGAAAGCGCCTGCCAATCGAACTGGACATAGCTCCATTAATAGACGTAGTCTTTCTGCTTCTAATATTTTTCATGCTTACTAGCACTATGGTAGTTCCCGAAGCTATCGAGTTAAATCTTCCGGCATCTGAATCCGCTACGCAGAGCGAGAGTACGGCGGTAGTTATTTCTGTATCTCAAAGCGGAGAACTCTTATTAAACGACAAGAAGACCAATCTAGACTCATTGCAAAATGAAGTTAAAACTTTACTTAGCAACAGCACCAAAGAAATCACGCTTAAATCGGACTCTAAAGTCGACATTCAAAAAATTGTTGAAGTCATGGACAAAATAAGATTAGCCGGTGGAACCAACATAGCCCTGGCCACCGTTCCTAGCGACCAGTGATTTGCTTACTAGAAATTACTAGAAAAGAGCCTGGCTCTTTAGCTCTCTAATGACTCCCGACCTACCAATAAGCACTAGAGAATCTCCACCCTGAACCTTCTCAGTAGGGTTAATACTCGTAATACGCTCCTCGTTTCTGCGAATACCAACTAACGTTGCACCAAATTTTTGGCGAAACTGAAGTTCGGCCAATGATTTGCCAGATAAATTAGACGTTTCTGAAACCTTAATCTCTGCGATTTCAAAGCGATCTGTATCATCGTTAACTCTACGAGCTTCGATTTGATTGAGTATGTTTTCTGCTTCCTTTAGTCCTAAAGGATCTCCCATGAGCAATAGGCGATCGGCAGGAAAGATTCTAAAATCTGGGCTGGGTTCATAGTAAATACTTCCACCTCGACTTACCGCCAAAATTGATATTCCGGATGACGATAGAGAAAGGTCTTGGATTGCCTGACCTGCTACTGAGGCGTCCGAACGAATGCGAAGCTCAAGAAACGAAACAGGCCAATCGATCGATTCAGGCAAGAAATCCATTGCGTAAGTCAGAGCATCGGCAGCGGTCTCCGTCGCGTCCCTAAACGGTCGAAATACTAAATTGGCACCAGCTTTTTCATATGCCTGCGCCTCATGTCCGTTTGTAGCCGTTAAGGCCACCTTACCTTTATACTTGTCCTGCTTTAAATTATGTATTAGAGTCAAATTCATCTCTTTAGAACGAACTGTGCTAATGACCCATCTCGCCTTGTCCAGTGGTAAATGCTCGTACATTTCAGCATTAGCCATATCGCCATAGATAACTGGAACGCCTCTCTTTCGCCATCTAGCGAGCGCATTGGGATCAAAATCGACGCCCACTACGGCAGTCTTTCGGCCTAGAAGGTAATCCATGAGTCCGCTTCCGTAGTTACCTAGACCAACTAGAATTGCATCGACAGCCCACGTCGCCTTAAGAGTATCTATTGCAGCTTCGCGGTAAGGGTTCTTCCTTTCGAATATTCTAAGCCTATCAGAGAGCCAGCGATAAAGCGGTTCGGAATAGAGGATCATATACGTAGACAGAAAGATAGTTTCTACACCTACCAGAGTAATCAATCCCTCCGTCTCCTTACTAATGTGGCCTATGCTCGAGCCGAGAGCTGCCACTATAAGCGAAAACTCGCTAACTTGAGCTACCGTAAGCCCTGCGAGGAAACTCGTGCGACGTCGATAGCCCATTAGGCCCATAATAATCAGCACAATAAGCGGATTGCCGATCAGCACAAAAATCGACAAAACAAGCGATAGAACGAACTGCGAATCTATAGTAGACCAATCCAGCCTTGACCCAAGGCTGATAAAGAAAAACAGCAGTAGGAAATCCCTAAGGCTGGCTAGACGCGCGCCAATTGAATCACGATAATCAGTAGATGCTAATGAAATACCAGCCAAGAACGCCCCAATTTCCTTGCTAAACCCGAGTAGTTCGCTTATCGCACTGAGCATAACAGCCCAGGTAATCGCAAAAAGTGTCAATAATTCCAGCGAATGCGCTAGTCTCCTCAGCAACCGTGGAATTACGTATTTCATCGTTAGCGCCACAGCGCCAAATAGCCCTAAGCCTTTCGCACCAATTATCACGAAGGTCGAATATCTAGCCCCTTCCTCACTTAGAGACGCACCAAAAGTAGTCAGACCAACTAGTGCTAAAATTGCTGCTATGTCTTGAACGATCAAAAACCCTAAAGCAATCTGCCCATGTAGGGAATCTATCTCCTTCTTATCCGACAGAAGCTTTACAATAATGATAGTGCTGGAAAAGGTTAGCGCCACTGCGACATAAGCCGCAGCTAAGGGGGTCATGCCCATTGCTATGGCTATTACAAATCCGATTAGCGATGTAAACACTATCTGCCCAACGCCTGTAGCTAGAGCAACTGGACCGATAGTTCGAATTAGATGCAAATCAAGTTTTAGCCCTACGATAAACAGGAGAAGTGCCACGCCGATATGTGCCAGGAGCTCGATCTGATCGTAGCTCTTAATAATTCCGAAAACAGACGGGCCAGCAAGAACACCAGCGACCAAAAACATAATAATTAAGGGCTGCCGCAACTTCTGGCCCACAACCCCAGCTAGCATCGCCAAACCAAGGATAGTGGCTATTTCTTCAAACCCGCTATTCGCAGTCATCTTAAGCTCCGATCATCGTACTGATTTAACAACTTCATAAAGGCGCCTTTCTTCTCGCTTCATTTTATTGGCTATACTTTTAGACACCCCCTCATGTTCGCAACCAACTAAATGCAGCAAGCCATGAATCAACAATCTTACGATTTCGTTTCTTAGGCTCTCATCGCGCAAAGTAGCATTTCTTGCGGCCGTAGCTACGGAAATTACAATATCGCCTAAAACATTTTGACAATATTCTGCATAATCGCCCTCTCTGAGAGAAAAGGACAATACATCGGTCGGTACGGGCTTGTTTCGATACTGCGCGTTTAAAACAGAAATCTCATCGTCATCGGTTAATAACAGGCTTAGTTCCGTAGTCCTGCATTCCAAGTCGTTTAAGAGGATCCTCGTTATCCTTTTCAAGTCCCTTTGCGAAATGTTCTTCCTTAGAAGCCTCGCTGCCGTTTTTCGCACTAGTATCTCTACGCCCATTCTTAACATGCTCTCCTAGACTAGTGTTCACCACAGAC
>JADLFC010000188.1 GCA_020845775.1 Deltaproteobacteria bacterium | reverse complement strand
TACCGTTTCCAAAAAGTAAGTTAAATATTTTACTTTTTGGAAACGGTATTTGTTGTTTATTGGCAAGTGCTTACGCACTTGCTGTTTATAGCATTTACAAAAATCCTTTTTGTAAATGCTATAAATAATCTGTTGTTCAGAACTCATTAGGGTTGTTTCTCTACGACTTCAGCCCAGTAGGCAAATAAGCTGTGAAGAGTGGCCTCAAGATCTATGCGTGGCCTCCAGCCAAATTCTCGGGTGGCTCGTTCAAAAGATCCATATATTTCGGGAACATCCACAGCCCGCAGGCGAGAAGCATCTTCCTGAACTTCAACTTCGACTTCAGCAATTGCTATTAGCCGTTGCAGAATCTCACCAATTTGAACGCTCTTCCCGGAACACAAGTTATAAACTTCCCCTCGCTTGCCGTTTAGCAACGCCTCGCGATAGCCACGCACTATATCGGAGACATCGCTATAATCGCGTTTTGACTCAAGATTCCCAACTCGAATAATCGGCTTAGCTCGCCCAGCTTTAATGCGGGCTAACTGCTCAGCAAAACTTGAAATTGCGTATACTGAACTCTGCCCTGGACCAATATGGGGGAACGGTCGCACTCTAATAACTTCCAAGTTCTTTTTCTGCGAATACTGAAAAGCAGCCAAATCCGCTGCGGCCTTGGAAACGCCATACGCGCTAATAGGACGAAGCTCGGATAACTCATTTACCGGCAAAGTCTTAGGACGTGGGCTTCCGTAAACTTCTGATGAGCTCACCACCAAAACCCTGCTACGAGGCGAGCATTCCAAAACAGCATTTAAAACATTTAAGGTGCCAAAAGTGTTAACCCTAAACACCTCTTCAAAATTAATCTCCCCACTAGGGACAAACGCCATAGCTGCCAGATGGTAGATAGCATCCGGATTAAGCACTGAGACCAGATCCTTTACGGCCTTGCTATCAGTCACATCGAGCACCATGGTCTGCACGCTACTAGGCAACTGAACTGCATTACTAGACGCCTCGCTTCCTGGGATCTTGTCTGCACCATGACAGGTGACAGCTACATCATCCCCACAACTAACCAGATGTTGTGCCAAATGCCGCGCAACAAAACCATATCCACCAGTTATAAGTGTCCTCATATCTACAAAATCTAACTAAGTCTCTCCAAATCCGCCTTAACCATTAGTTCAACGAGGTTTTCAAAACTCATTTCCGACTGCCATCCCAAATCTGTCTTTGCCTTGGTGCAATCTCCGACAAGCAAATCGACTTCCGCTGGCCTGATAAATTTTTCATCAACTCTTACGTAATCTCGCCAGTTTAACCCGACGCAACCAAAAGCAACCTCCACTAACCTTTGAACACTTTGCGTTTTACCGGTTGCTACCACATAATCATCAGCCACATCCTGCTGAAGCATTAGCCACATTGCCTTAACATAGTCGCCCGCAAAACCCCAATCTCTCTGAGAATCGAGATTGCCCAACCTAAGTTCCTTTGCTAACCCCAACTTAATACGAGCAACGCCATCCGTAACTTTTCGCGTAACAAACTCCAAACCTCGCCTGGGCGACTCGTGATTAAACAAGATACCGCTAACTGCAAAAATGCCGTAGCTTTCGCGATAGTTAACGGTTATATAGTGACCATAACATTTAGCGACTCCATATGGCGACCGCGGATGAAAAGCGGTAAGCTCGTTCTGAGGCGTCTCACGTACTTTTCCAAACATCTCGGAGCTGGAAGCCTGATAAAACCGTATTTTCGGATCGACTAATCGTATCGCTTCAAGCATTCTGGTGACTCCAATGGCCGTAAACTCACCCGTCAACACCGGCTGCTCCCAACTAGTAGGCACGAAACTCTGAGCCGCTAGGTTATATATCTCATGTGGCTTAACCGTCTTAATTAAGCTAATGATAGATAACTGATCCAGCAAATCGCCCTGGCAAAGTTCAATGCGATCCCTCAGGTGGTCAATCCTCTCAAAGTTTTCACTCGAGGATCGCCTTACCATTCCAATCACGCGGTATCCTTGACTTAGAAGAAACTCAGCCAAGTACGAACCATCCTGTCCAGTAACACCAGTTATAAGAGCTACTTTGTTCCCCATTAGTTTATTCATAATAAACACGCTAAACTCTAACTACAGCTTTACTACAACAAATCCTCGCGTTTTCTCCTAGAAAGCTCCTCAACGACCTCTCTAACCTCCTGATCCGCGTTGCGGTTACATACCAAAATCGCATCGCCCATTTCAACAATAATAATATTATCTAACCCAACTCCCGCAACAAATCTATGATTCGACAGAATCATAGAATTCCGAGAATTAAGCAACATTGCATCTCCATCGATTACATTATTCCCCTCATGGCACTGCTCAACTGCACTAAGACATTCTGCCCAGGCACCCCAAGATCCGACGTCGCTCCATTCAAACGAATCTCCCTTCATCATCACGACATTAGACGCCCGCTCCATGACTCCAAAATCAATTGATATTGGCTTAATATTGGCAAATATCTCTCGTATGGCCTCACTCTCTCCGTCCCTTCCCCACATTCCACCGATAGCAAGTAGTTGCCTACCTAGCTCTGGCAGGTACGCGTCAATTGCCTGCAACAATACGCTAGGACGCCACACAAACATTCCACTATTCCAAAAGTAATCCCCACTTTCAAGGTACTGCATAGCCACTTCACGACCTGGCTTCTCTACAAAGCGACGCACTCTAAATGACTGGCATTCTAAACCCTCGCGATTAGCAAGCTCGCGCTTTTCAATTTGAATATAACCATAAGCTGTCTCTGGAGCCGTAGGTTTAATACCAATAGTAACGAGCACGTCTTCGCGCGACGCAACATCTACGGCACTGTTTAAAAGTTTTACCAAATTAGCTTCGCCACTTACATAATGGTCTGCGGGAACACAGACCATCGGAACATCTCCAACTGTTTTCCACACCGCAACGGCCGAATACCCCAAACATGCGGCAGTATTGCGCGCTAAAGGTTCCTCCAAAAGCGCCACTTCAGGCAGTTGCCTAAAAACAAGATCGCGCTGATTCTTACCAGCTACGATTATTATCCCATTTTTATCGCCAAGTAACTCTAAGCGGCTGACCGTAGACTGCAATAAACTTGGCTTACCCACGCCCAGGGATAAAAACTGTTTTGGAAAGTGTCGCCGACTAGCTGGCCAAAACCGCGTGCCATGACCGCCTGCCATCACCACGACTACGCACTTTAAGTTCGCTGGGAGCTCTCCACTAAATACTCTACTCACTGCTTTTTCTCTTGTCTCATAGCTCTTATAGCCAATAGGTGCTGCTTCAAGCCTTCTTTCCAGGAGATGCACTCCTGTTGCAAGAACTCTTCTACCTTTCTCACATCGAGTGTGGAAAATGCCGGTCGAGGCGCCTTTCTGGCCAGCTCCGCAGTGGACTGAGGGACTACTCTAACTGCGTATTTATCCGAACCATTCACCTCCAGAGAATTAGCCAAGGAAAAAATCTCTTTCGCAAAGTCCAACCAACTAATGTTACCTCGGCTGGCCACATGGAACATTCCCCTAGCCTCCTTACTAATCAAGCGCTCAAGCACATAGGCTAACCATGCTGTCCAGGTTGGCGATCCTATCTGGTCGTCGACAACTTTCAATTCCTCTCTCCCCCGCCCAACTCTAAGCATTGTATCGACAAAATTTGCGCCATGCACTCCGTGCAACCAACTAGTCCTCACTATGAGGTGATTGTTTGGCAATAGCCTCCGAACCAACAATTCTCCAACATACTTGCTTTGCGCATACACACCTATAGGCCGCGGCAACACTGCTTCGTCAAAACCGATTTTTCTTACACCAGCAGCATCATTGCCAGAAAACACATAGTCCGTAGAAATTTGCAATACTGCCGCTCCCACCGCATTAGCTGCGCTTGCCAAATTTCCCACAGCAATTCCGTTAATAGCATGTGCTACTTCCGAACAGTCTTCTGCTCCATCGACATTAGTAAAGGCTGCGCAGTTAACAATCCAATTGGGACGAAAATCCTCCACCACATCTAGCACTTCCTTCGACTTCGTAATGTCGAGCGCCAGTATTTCTGAGGAGCACGAACATGGGCCCCGCAAATCGCTTAACTGAAGAACATAGGCATGCCTATTAAGGACTGGCACTAAATCTCGAGCCAGCATCCCTCGTGCACCAGTGAGCAATATTCTCGATGCACCTAGCTCCATAGCTCCACTCACTCCCCCACGGCGCACGTATCCAGACGCTGCCCGTAATATCTAGCATAAAAATCCTTGTACTCACCACTCTTAACCGCCTTCCACCAATGCTGATTTTCTATGTACCAGGAAACCGTTTTTAGCAATCCGCTTTTAAAATCGATTCGTGGCTCCCAGCCAAGTTCTGCTTTTATCTTTGAATAATCCACGGCATAACGCCTATCGTGCCCCAAGCGATCCTCTACGTAGCGCACTAACGTAGGCGGCTTGTCTAAAATTCGCAGAATCTCCGTGGTAACAAAAGCGTTCTCGACTTCGCTTTCGCATGCCCCGCCGACATTGTAAATTTCTCCTACTCGACCGCGCTCGAGGATTAGCATAAGCGCCCTAGAGTGGTCGTCTACGTGAAGCCAACTTCTCACATTTTTGCCATCCCCATACAACGGTAGAGGCTCATCGTTAAGCGCGTTAGTAATAAACAACGGTATGAGCTTTTCCGGAAACTGAAATGAACCATAATTATTAGAGCAGCGCGAAACCAAGACCGGCAAACCAAATGTTGAATAGCTCGCTAACACCAACAAATCAGCAGCAGCCTTGGACGCCGAATACGGGCTATTGGGGTGAAGTGGAGTAGTTTCAACGAAGCGCCCTTCCGGACCCAAAGACCCGTAAACTTCATCGGTAGACACCTGTAGAAATCGACTAACCCCAAGCTCTCTAGCTACATCGAGGAGGACTTGCGTACCCTCGACGTTAGTTCGCACAAAAGACAAAGAATCTACAATCGAGCGATCGACGTGCGATTCAGCTGCGAAATTTACAACCGCATCAATCTTCTGCTCCGACACAATGCGGCTAACTAGTTCTCGGTCCCTTATGTCTCCCTTAAAAAACCTATAATCCGAGCGATGCTCCAATCCGTCCAAATTAGCCAAATTACCAGCATAGGTCAGAGCATCGAGAACTACTACAGAGTGACTTCCAAAATCCTTCCCCTCTCCGTCTAACAACCAGCGCACGAAATTTGAGCCAATAAATCCAGCTCCACCAGTAACGAGTATCTTCATACGAAAAAATCCCTAAAAACTATAATTTTAAAACAAAGTATCTAATTATTACGAGTAGCTATATATTATTGGCTCCAGTCTCAGCTACCAAATGAGCAGCCCGATGAAGCGACTCAAAAGTTCCAGCATCAGTCCACCAACCTTCTAAAACATCATAAGTTAGGGATCCTTCCTTAAGATAGAGATTATTGACGTCCGTTATCTCTAGCTCACCGCGAGCTGATGGCTCAAGAGCGCGAATCCAATCGAAAACCTGCCTGTCGTAAAAATAGATACCCGTCACAGCTAAGTTGCTCTTGGGTACCTTAGGCTTTTCGACGATGTTGACCACCTTGCCGTCAACAATTTCTGCAACGCCGAAACGACTTGCATCCTGAACTTCTTTTAAAAGTATCTTTGCGCCTTTTCCCTGCCGGCTAAAATCACTAACAGCTTTCGTAATATTTCCCTGAATGAGATTATCGCCCAGAATAACGCACATCAAATCGCCGCCGGCAAAATATTCAGCTAGCGATAACGCATCGGCAATGCCGCCCTCCCCTTCCTGATAAGTATAATTCAAGTGCTCCAAGCCAAAAGCCTTGCCATTCCCGAGAAGCTTTAGAAAATCTCCAGCAAACTGTCCACCGGTAACTATCAGGATATCCGTTATCCCAGCATTTATAAGAGATTGGAGCGGATAGTAAATCATCGGCCGATCGTAGACGGGAAGCAAATGTTTGTTAGTAACTAATGTGCACGGCTGCAGCCTACTTCCCAAGCCACCTGCTAGAATAACGCCCTTCATAAAAATAACTCCTCAGATTAACTCGCATTATCATCACGAACAAATAGCGAATTTGACAACTCTCCCAAGCCAACTAAAGTAACTGTAAATGACAACTTTGTTCGATCGGGGTTTAGACTATCTGACAACAAGACATCAAACAGCCAGCAATTACAACGACTGGACAACCGCATACCAACCTGATTTTCTATAAATTCCTGTTCAAAATCGTCATAACGGGTATAGTAGCCGAGCTTGAGAGTATCGGTCATATGCAATTCCAGACTAGTTTCTAGTTGTCGAACACTCTCCTCAATAAAACTAAGTCGTGCTCGCAACATGTCGCCGCGCTTATCCATCAACTGACTAGCTAAACTGTAAGTGCTTAACTCTTGCTCTTCTACATCGAAATCAGTATTGGCTTCTAGTTTCACATAACCATTGGGATACAGCATGAGGCCAGCATTCAAGTCGCTTAACGGCCTTCGATTTTCATCTATGTCTTTTCGATCCTCTAGCACATCAAAGCTCTGCACGAGCTTTAGCGCAGCGATTTCTCGTATGTCGGCTCGCCTTAAATCTATATATTCCCCTGTCATACCGCCGGCATAGAGATCGGGCGCTAAGCTATCTTCAATAGACCCAGCGACTCGCAAACTTCCCAAATCGCCCACCTCAGGCGTAGCCTCTTCAATCCCATACAAATACTCATTGCGCCGATCAAACCTTGCAAACAGCCTCTGAATTAAACCATACGAGAAAAAACTCTGCTCCGCCAAGCGATCGCCGGCATCAAACTGCGGGTTGCCCTCTTGGCCCACAAACGGCACAAAGCGGTATTTAACTACCGGCTGAACGGTATGCTTCATGCGAACCAATTCGCGGCTGCGACCGTAAGTACCTAGTTCTGAGATTTTTTTCAGAAAACTATCTCTTGGAACGTCAAAAACCTTTTCAACCACAGTAGAGACTTTGCCATTTGCGCTTGGCACAAGACGATCGCTCGAACGCTCCAGCACAACACTTGGATCTATAGCATCCACCAAATCGCGATTGTCTAATTTATATTGAGTGCCAACTAACCCTGCACCTAGCTCAACGTCAAAATAATTTCGATAGTGAAATGGCACCTTTAAATTTTCATTGAGTTCGAAACGACTACCATGGAACCCCTCTTTGCGCTGGAAATTTACAGCCTCGAGATTGCTCGAAGCAACCAACTTTACACCATAGGAATTATCGCCAAACGGCTTAAACCTACTTATGCCGTTAACACCTAGCTCCGGTAGGCGCTGAAAAACAATATCATCATCGCTTACAAGGGCTTGGTTATATTCGACGGCTAGATCTGCCGAATAAGATCCAAGGGAGGAGCGCACAAGTCCACGAGACGTAACATATCGGGCGTTAAAGGGCGCAATCTTTTCGTTTTCAAACTCGCGCAAGAACAAGTCATCGCTGACGTAGTTTGCATTTACTATCGCCTGCACTGGCAATATACCACTGTCCCACCGCCAGACGTGATCCAAGTAGCCGCCAAAGCGATTTACGTCCAAGGTCGGATCATGTAGACCAGTGGTATCGGTCCCCAATAACTCACCGTCTCGTGCCGATTCATCGAAGTAAGTAGCCCCTACCTCAATGTCACTAGTGCGCGAGAACAACTTGCGAAACTCTAGCTCCCCGCCGTAACGCACGCTTGTTTCCGCCATTGGAACTAGCGTTAGGTCTGTCGACTCATCAATCGCCCAGAAGAAAGGGGTTTTTAACTGGGTTCCGTTTTTTTGAAACCCAAGTGTTGCTGGTAGGAATCCCGTTTGGCGGTCAGACTTAGCCGGGAAAAACATATACGGCAGATAAAACACCGGAACATCCCGCACATAGAACGCAGTATCCTTGGACTTGCCGTATCCATTTCGCGTGATCTCGACTTCCTTTGCTTCCAGATGCCAAGGGGCGCAGGCATCTCCATCCGGACATTGACAAGTGGTTAACGATGCATCTGTAAAATCAAAAACCTCGCCCTTATATTTCTGAACCTCTTTTGCATGCACACTGTACAGCGCATCATTGCCTTTAAAAGAGATTTCTGCCTCCTGTAGCTTTCCAGTAACATCGGCAAGATTTAACTCCGCGACATCGGCAAAAATACTTCCAGTCGGATCGCTAAACTTGACATCGCCCTTTAGCACAGCTTCGCGGGTTTTTACATTAAATGTGCCACTATCGGCCTCAAAAACATTAGGCCCGACGCTAACGGTTAAACCGCCTTCTGCACGAAGGACATCTCCATCTGACTCATAGTTTATCGACGGCGAATCGATATCAAAGGAAAGGTTGCTGTCTAACTCGCCAACGCTAAGCTGCTGACGCTCTGCCTGCTCTCTCTGCATCCTAGCTATCTTATCGCGCTCTCTTTTATATTGATCCTCGATAAAAAGATATTTTCGGTTCGGTGGTTCAACTTGAGCCACCGCTTCGTTCGATAAGAATATCTCGACACAAAAAAAACAACCAAAGACACAACAAAGAGTTAGCAGCCAATCGCGCTTTCGCCAGAGATTGTTTAAAAAACAGCCTACCTTCATATGTATCATCATCTGGGTGTTAAAAACTCTAAAAGGTTAGCCAAAGTCGCCTTCATTTCTTTCCTGGAAACTATTAGGTCTAACATTCCATGCTCTAACAAGAACTCAGAACGCTGAAAACCTTCAGGCAATTTTTTGCGAATCGTCTGCTCTATAACTCTAGGTCCAGCAAAACCTATTAGAGCTCTCGGTTCTGCTATTATAATATCGCCTTGCATCGCAAACGAAGCTGCCACTCCTCCAGTAGTTGGATCGCTTAACACTGAAATATAGGGCAAGCCTTCCTGACTTAAGCGCGATAGGGCAGCAGAAATTTTTGCCATCTGCATTAGAGAATATAAACCCTCTTGCATCCTGGCACCCCCAGAAGAAGAAAGAATAATCACGGGCTTTCGCTCTCGAATCGCCACTTCGATCATTCTAGTTAGCTTCTCTCCAACAACCATGCCCATGCTCCCACCCATGAAACTAAAATCAAACAACCCAAGCATTATTTCGTGTCCATCGATACGCGCCCGTCCGATTCTTACGGCTTCCTCCACGCCACTCGATTTTTGCGCACGCTTTAGCCTGTCTTTATAACGCAAAACATCCTTAAAATTCAGCGGATCATTTGTCTTTAGATCGGCGTCCATCTCCTCAAACGACTGCCTATCGCATAGCCAGCGAATTCGCTGCTTAGAAGTGAGGCGAAAGTGATAGTCGCATTTGGGGCAAATCATCAAATTGCGCTCTATCTCTCGACTGTACGCTATCTCGGAACAACCCTGACATTTCGTCCATAAGCCCCCAGGTAGCTGAATCCTATCCGCCTCTTCGATGCTGGGTTTTGGCGCCCTAACTCTTGAAAACCATGCACTCATAATTGATAAAAATCCTACTTAAATCTTTGCGAAGGAACAAGCTCGAAACTCTATACCTCATTCTCACTGCACTGGCTACTCGACGCGAAAATGCGCGAGCCAGAAAACTACAGTTTCCCGACTCACACAATATGAGGTAAGTGTCAGCAGATGGCACACTTAAACGAAATTACAGACTGGTTAACTAGCGAATTAAGATTAAGCGATTTTCAAGATTCCTCCTTAAATGGTCTTCAAATAGAGGGAAAGGCAAAAGTGAAGAGAATCGCCTTTGCCGTCGATGCTGCACTTAAGACAGCGGAGCTAGCACGAGAAGCCGGAGCGGATTTCCTTTTGGTCCACCATGGTGTTTTCTGGGAAAAACCTTTAGCAGTAAGAGGTCCTCATAAACAGTTAGTTAAAACCCTTCTCGATGCGGAAATAAGTTTGTATGCTGCTCATCTGCCGTTAGATGCTCATGCCCAGTATGGCAATAACTTTTCATTGGCACGACATCTCGGTTTAGAGGATCTCGAGCCATGCATATCTTATTGCGGGAATAACATCGGCTGCCGCGGCAGTAATCCATTAAGACTATCTCTAGACGATATAAGAAAGCGCCTCTGCCTGCTTCCTGGAGCTAATCCAAACATGCTCCTATTTGACTTCGGCCCTAACCCACCTGAAGAAATCTGCATAGTAAGTGGCTCCGGCGCCGACGCGCTTTGCCAGTTTCAGTCAGTTGGTTTCGATACTCTTATAACAGGAGAGGCTAGACAATTTGCATATCACTATGCTTTAGAAAACAAACTAAATGCTTTTTTTGCTGGCCATTATGCAACCGAAGTAATAGGAGTTAAGCAGCTTACAGAAGCTCTGGCTCAAAAGTTTTTGATAGAATGTATTTTTGTCGATTGTCCAACAGGAGTTTAGGTTCGAGATGAAGTACCTTAATGAAATAAATGTAAGTAATAAACGCGTATTTATCCGAGCTGACTTAAACGTTCCACTCACAGACGAGTTAAAGGTTGGCGATGACACGCGTATACGCGCGGCACTAGATACTATTTTATTTGTGGTAAACAATGGCGGTTCGGCAATAGTAAGTTCTCACCTAGGCGATCCAGGCGGCAAAAGGGATGCATCGTTTAGCCTAAAGCCAGTTGCCGACTATATGTCGAATCTACTCAAACGAGAGGTCTTGTTTGCAAATGACTGCGTTGGCCCAGAGGTGAGCAAGCTTGCGAAAGCTCTTAAGCCAAAGGAAGTCCTCTTACTTGAAAATTTGAGGTTCCATCCTGGGGAGAAAGCAAATGACGAAGGTTTCGCAAGAGAACTCGCAAGTCTAGCCGACATTTACATAAACGATGCCTTTGCTACGGCTCATCGCGCCCATGCGTCTACAGTGGGCATGGTTAAGTACTCTAAGCTATATGCTGCCGGGCTTACAATAAAGAGGGAGCTAGAGTACTTTAACAAGGCCTTTGAAGCACCAGTTCATCCATTTATGGCCATTTTGGGAGGAGCAAAGGTTTCGACAAAAATTGAAGTAATAAGAAATCTTGCCAAAAAAGCCGACAAGATTCTCATCGGTGGGGCAATGGCAAACACTTTCTTAGCAGCCCGTGGCCTGCAAGTAGGCAAGTCACTTTTTGAGCCAGAGCAAATTGAAACCGCACAACAGGTAGAGGGAACCCTGGCAGAGACAAATAAATTATTGCTGCCCATAGATGTAATTGTAGCAAGCGACATTTCCGAACCATCATCTAGCAAGGTCGTAGGAATCGACGCCGTTCCCCCTCACATGACTATCTTAGATATTGGGCCTAAGACGATTGCCATGTTTAAGAACGAACTCGATATAGCTAAAACTATTATCTGGAACGGCCCAATGGGCGCCTTTGAGCATAAGGGCTTTGAGCGTGGAACCTATGGTATTGTAGACCTTTTGGTAAACTGCAAAAATGCTCTCAGAGTCGTAGGTGGTGGAGACACGGATAGAGCAATTCACGAGCAACATGCTTTGGAAAAGCTCGATTTTGTGTCAACCGCGGGGGGAGCTTTCTTAAAGCTTTTAGAAGGCAAGAAATTGCCCGCCATAGAGGCTTTAAAGGCTCCAGGCGGCGCAGGAGGTTGCTGTTAGCGATAAATATTGTTTCGTAGCAGCATTTTATCGGTATTTAGCGCCCATAAAATGCGGGATCGGGCGAAGGGATGTGAAGTGGCCGTAATTTTTTCGTCACGTTGCAGTGTCATAGCTCCATAACAAGGTGTATATAGTTATTGTTGGACACTATTAGTAGGGTTTAACATTGGAAGTTTGTGAGCAAAGGCGCACAAAAATATTGTACAATTATTTGGAGAGAATGAAATGGACAGAGTAATTACGGCTTTTAATAAAGGTTACTCGTTTTACACTGCAATTTGCAGAACGGTAAACGTGGTATTTAAATCCTTTGTTATGCGGCATGGAACTGCTTTAATGCTAGTGCTTGGGATCGGCATACTAGCATGCGGCTTAAACGAAATAGCAACGGCACAACTTAATGATCTAGAGGAGGGTCCAGGAGATGGGGTTGAGCAAGGCGATGTGCGACTGGAAATGGTAACAGGTAGAATATTCCAGTTAATCGAGGGCAACATGGGCTCGCTTATCATGGTGATGGCGGGACTATCGGCAATTGTCAGTGCGGCCTTTGGCGCATATAGGGCAGCAGTGGGCTTGTTAGTTGTTGCGGTGGGAGCTTTCGTGTTGAGGTCTCTAGTAGACATTTTCTTCGATTTTACGCCAGAGGACGCCTCGGATATAGATTAGGCAACTTCGCGGACAATCGATAGAAAAACGCATAACAAGTGCATAAAGAGGAACTTGCGATGATTATTTGTCACGTAAGTTCCTCTTTTACTATCTTTTAAACGAAGTAATTAGGCGATGCAATTTAGACTAAAATTTGCTGTTTCTCTGCTACTTGCCATTATATTTTTTAGCAACTCCTACCTAGCGTCAGCAGAAGAAGTCTGTATCTACAGAAACGAAAAAGGAGAAACATTTTCATCTCCTTCTAAGCGCCAAATACCTCACAAATATAGACGCAATGCAACTTGCGGCGACAAGGCAAAATTTAACACCTTGGCCGCTCCAACTGAAATAGAATTAGAAGGAAGCACAAGGAACGTCACTATTCCGTCTTCTCTCGGCTCCATAGAGGCTAGGTGGCCAAGATCTGCTGAAAAGTTTTTTAGAATGTCTCCAAATAAAGCTTTAGCTACAGCAGCCAATGCTACTGCAAAGGCAATTAATCAAGCGGGCTTTCGCCGAAGAATGCAAAACACGGATTTGTCCTGGAAAGTAGTTTTTCTAGACGCAAACATGCCAGAAACTCAAATTCCATTTTACCTATTGCAAAACTGCCATCCGGGCTGGATGACACCTCCGGCAAATATTTACATAGTTGCCCAACGAGTAGCTAGGGGTTGCGCTGGCGAACAAGCCTCAGACGACTCATTACACGACAAGTCAGTTGCTGACTCAGGCTTGGCAGAAACAGTAGTACACGAAATGGGCCACGTAGTAGAACATCAGCTACTTAGCTCCAATTCTCCCGATCGCCTTCGCTCCGAAGGTTTCGCTACCTGGTTTGAAATTTACGCCGCTCGCCTTCACGGATCACTTGATAGGACATCTATCGAAATGCGAACAAACGAACTTGCAAGCATCTCTATCAAATCGACACCTAACAATTTCTATTTTCAAGGCTCAGGCTCGGACTACTCTCGCGCAGCCATGTACTTTCTTGCGGTCGAAAAACAAGGCGGCGCAATCGCAATAGCCAACCTTTACGACGTCATGAACGAAAGAAAAATCGACCTCTTTGCTGCCATACACAACACTCTGCATTGGAACCGAACGCGCCTGGAAGCAGAAGTGAAGAGTCTCTTATAAAAGGTAATTTCGAAACTCGCCGCCTAACCCTCTAGTGCGAATCCAACTTTAATCGTAACCTGCCAGTTACCAACCTTTCCATTTTCAATGCTGCCGCGGGTTTCTACGACGCTAAACCACTTCATGTCGCGAATAGTCTTAGAAGCTCTCAGAAGAGCTGTCTGCACAGCATCCTCTATACTAGTAGTCGACGAACCCGTAAGTTCTAGAGTTTTATAGACTTGATTGCCCATACTAAGTTCCCTAAATTATTAGCTTTGTAGTGTTCAATTCTTTGGCATTATTTAGTCTAATATCGAGTCAGGATAAACGCAAGTTGCCAAAAAACATCATTTCGAGAATTAGTTAATTGGTATACCTTCAAACGATAGCGCATCATAAGATCGCACAGCTAATTTGCTAATACATGGAGTTTCAAATGCTCATTCTAACAAGAAGAGCCGGGGAAAGCGTTTATATCGGCGACAACATTCAAGTTAAGCTTATGGAGATTAAAGGGAATCAGATTCGCCTTGGAGTAGAGGCCCCACCCTCGGTAAAGATTTATCGCGAAGAAATTTATTTGCAAATATTAGCAGAAAACCAGGAAGCGGCCGAATTTTCGCATAACTCCGCGCGAGAATTTAGCAGTATTAGCGACAGCCTTGCAAGGAAAGAAGCTCGGGGTCTAAACGCGTTTAAAATCAGCAAAAAAGAAGATTAGAAACCTTTAAGTAAAAGATTAGAGCCAATGTCAACTATGCCAGATGCACTTTCTAAAGGTATTTTGAAGGTAAACAGTACTCGCTTCGGCGAGCTGGAAGTGAACCGCTCGGCTTTAATATTCATCGCCTCGGGCATTATTGGTTTTCCAAAAAGTCAGCGTTTCTTACTGCTCGATTACAATCCTCCTTTTTCGTGGCTACAGTCGGCTGACCA
The DNA here is from genome assembly GCA_020845775.1 of Deltaproteobacteria bacterium. Taxonomy (NCBI): domain Bacteria; kingdom Pseudomonadati; phylum Myxococcota; class Myxococcia; species Deltaproteobacteria bacterium. The sequence goes on along the minus strand of JADLFC010000188.1, from coordinate 6,305 downwards.
GGCAGAATTGGCCTTTGTCGTAGTTAATGGCGCTGAGTTTGGTGATAATTATAAATTTGATTTGCCTATAGGCGACAAGGACTTGGATATCCAGCCAGATGATGAATGTGCTGTTCTAAACCTCGTTTCTGCCAGACCAGTGCTTGAAGAAACAACTGTTAATTTAAAAGCACCTATTATTGTAAATTTAAGAACTCGTCGCGGAAGGCAAATCATACTGGACGATTCGAACTTTCCCATCCGCTTTCAACTTTGGACAAAAGCCACAAGCGAAACCGGCAGCAACCCCGTTCCATCACAACCAACACCAAAAGAGAAATAGCCACGTTCAGCAAATGTTCGGGAGAAAGGCAGTCTCCACACTATTGGAATGCCGAGCTTTGCTCCATAAAAGTCGTGTTGGTCTTCTCGGAAAGTTCAGTTATATCCGCCGGATTGAGCCCTAACAAATTGCCAGTACTCGCCAATAAGCCACTATAATCCATAAAGCCCTCCAAATTGCCATGGCCAAGCACATGCGACATACAGTTAGCAAATTGAACAATGGCTGTTTTTTGATCGAGTGTCGTGTCTAATGGCGCTTCCAACTGATCGTGATGATGGAGTATCACCTGACAAGCTTCGGGCGGAAAGTTCCACTTTTTTGCAACCAGCGCTCCGATTAGCGGATGAGAAAAACCCAATAACTCCTGTTCCACTTCGACAAAGGCTTTGCCTTCCTTAGCTAGAGCAATCACCTTATTAAAATCCTCTGCAGCCTGGCGAATTAGCACCAACTTGCCAAGATCGTGTAAAAGCCCAAGCAAAAATAGTTCGTCCACATAAGGCTTTCGCAGGCGCTGCGCAACTACATGAGCGCCCATGGCTGTGCACATTGAATTCTGCCATACTAGTTGCTCCAACTTGCCGTTCTTGCGATTTAGCTGACGTAGAGTTGCAGCGACGATTATTCCCTTTAAAGCCTTAAAGCCGATTACCATAACCGCTTGGGATAAGGTCGTTATTTCGCGCTGTCTAGAAAACATTGCTGAATTGGCAATTTTTAGCACCCGCGCGGCTAAGGCAGTATCGCTGCTTAGAACCGTGGTGATTTGTTGTGCCGAGGTATCAGGGTTTTCCACAAGTTGAATCGCCTTAGCGGCAACCTGTGGCAGCGGTGGCAAATCTCCAACCCATGCCACAATCTCCATCCAACTTTTTTCGGAGGATACCCTGCCTTGATACTCTTCAGGTATTTTAGTCTGCTCTTCCATCTATGCTTCCCCGCTGCAAACTTACATCAATAAAAGTTTAATAGACCCCAAAAGCTCCACTGTGACAAGACCCGCAATTCAGCCATTCTTGCGAACATCCAAGTTACAGCCTCAACTTATACATATCGGTATTGTAAACGGACAATCTAAGAGAAAACGTAGCAAGTAACGAAAGTCTATTCAGCAACGCCAATAATAGACCCTTTAGAACCGATCGAAGTCTTCCGATAGCATTTATATGAGCTAGCAATAGATAGATTGTGGCTGGCTATTAACGATATAACTATCGCTAATTCCTAAATATTTATGGTTTATTATTCCGATACTAACAATAAACGAGTAGCCAGTGAGGAACAGTAGTAACAGCAAGTGGACAGCGCGAGCATGGATGTCAATTGAACAGCTAAATCACAATGCGCACTAAAAGGACGTTAAAGCAATGGACGCCGACAACGAGATAGAAAACTACGAAATAGATATTGAAGGTGAGAAAGCTACGATTACCGTGGTTGGGGATCTAGACAACGAGCAGGCTGGCGAGGCGCTACGGAAAGCGTTCAATAAAGCTTTTGACCAGCACAAACGCACTATTGTCTTGGATCTCACTGCCGTTCAAATAATTAACTCATACGGAATTGGTAAAATTCTAATGTGCTACAAGCGCCTAAAAGCCGAAAACGGCGTATTAATGGTAAAACCCCTCTTGGGGTTCGTTAAGGAGACATTTGAGTTGTTGATGCTTGACCGGCTTTTCCCAGTTGATGCTGGATAAATATGCTTGCAAGTTATACCATTTCCAAAAAGGATTTTTGTAAATGGTATAAACAGCGAGAATGACTCGCGTTTCTTGTATCTCGACTAACAAGTTTTGCTTAGTGCAAAAAAAGGTTTTTTTATGCCTCTAAAATTCCGCCTTAAAGGTCTTGCAGAAACATTTGTCGAAAAAATCCGCTGCAACGAGTGCGGCAATGAGGGGAGTTCTGAGGAACACGAATCGTTCTGTACTAACTTAAGCCGAGTAACCATTGACGGCATTGTGGTAGTAGCCCAGTGTGAAATATGCAAAAATATTTTCGTTCCTGAAGGACAAAGAGCGGGGATAATAGATCCTAAGAGACTGCGCCAAGCAGTCGAAAAGGACTGCCATCAAACTGGACAACCTTTAAACCAAACCATGGAATCAATAAAACTAGACGTAGAGCGACTAAATGCACTGAGGAACAACAACGTGCATTGAGCGCTCATCCCAGCGACCACACCTATTGACATAGTAGCATCTCTATCGCAAATCGATTATAAAGACCCTGTCGGAAGACCGATAGTTTCTAATCAACCAATAACGCGACAACATGATTACATTTTTTGAGCATCAAGATAGAGCACGCAAAAAAACGGGCTTGCTTATACTTGTTTTTGGATTTGCCGTAATTGCAATCATTCTAGCCGTATACTGTGCTTTTTACTTCTTCCTAACTCTCTCGTCAGAACGAGTTCCCTTGCGAGATGAAGAGCTTTTTCTTTTTGTCAGCACAATTACCATTGGCATTATATCGATCGGAAGTTTGTATAAGATCATTTTACTTCGAAGTGGTGGCGGCGCTGGCATAGCAAAATCTTTGGGAGGGCGGTTACTTTCATCCGAAACAAGAGACCCCAACGAGAGGCGCGTCATGAATATAGTCGAGGAAATCGCTATTGCCTCAGGCGTGCCGGTGCCTCAAGTTTATTCCATGGACGCGGAGGAAGGCATCAATGCATTTGCCGCCGGCTTTTCCCCTAGCGATGCCGTTATAGGCATTACCGCTGGCTCTCTTTCTTTTTTTAATAGAGACGAACTTCAGGGGGTCGTTGCACATGAATTTAGCCACATTCTAAACGGCGACATGCGCATTAACTTGCGTTTACTGGGCATACTTAACGGAATACTGATGATCTCACACGCGGGTCGCGTTCTATTGAGATCTATGTCCCGTAGCCGAGGAAAAGATAAAGGCGCGCCAGCAATAGCCATACTGGGTTTTTCGCTGACTGCCATAGGTAGCATAGGTGTACTCGCTGGCTCTATAATCCAGAGCGCAATTTCGCGCCAAAGGGAGTTTTTGGCGGATGCTTCTGCAGTGCAATTTACGAGAAACCCAAGCGGGATAGCAAATGCGCTAAGAAAAATAGGCGGCTATTACCACGGTTCCAAGATAAGCCACGTAAATGCGCGCGAAGTTAGTCATTTCTTCTTTGCAAATGGCCTGGGTTCTAGTTTTTTTAATCTATTTGCAACACATCCACCTTTAGCAGAAAGGATTTCGCGAATCGATCCATCATTTGACGGCACGTTCACTTCACCTCTACCCGCCGCAGATGAGCAGGGGGGCTCTAGCGAAGAATTGGCGGGAGAAAAAAAGCATTCGCGTTTTGTTTCCATGCCGCAAAGCTCTATTTCGGCTTTTAGCGCAAACCCCGAAGCAGTAATAGGAGAAATTGGCACTCCGAACACTAAGCACTTGTCTTATGCAGCCTCTCTACTTCACTCCCTACCTGAAAAAATAGCGCGTGCCGCTCATAACTCGTCGGGCGCTCAAGCTCTGATATATTCTTTGCTAATAGATCCCAATAATTCTGTGACAAGCGATAAACAGCTAGGGCGCCTGGACAAAACTATATCTAAGACACTTTACGGAGATGTTCTTGAACTTCTCGACTCTATAAAGACACTTAGCCCTGAGTACAAATTGCCTTTAATAGACATGGCGTTACCAGCCTTGAGAGGGATGTCTACGGCAGAATATAAGTCTTTTATAAGTAATATTCACTATATTGTTAACACAGACGCGGAAGTTAGTTTGTTCGAATACGCCTTACAGCTCGTAATCTCGCATCATCTAGCGCCTATACACGATTCGCCCAAGCGCCCTAGACTTTTTTCTACCGAGCTTCCTATGGAGAAGGTTTTGTCTCAGGCAGTAGCTCTCATTAGGACGCTTGCTCTCATGGGGAACGACGATTTCGACAGAGGCCTTAGCGCTTTAAGCCGGGGACTAAAAATTCTTGCGCCGCATCTTAGCATCAGCGCTAGCGAGAACACAGTGCCATCTCTTGCTGATTTAGATATGGCCTTGGCCTCTCTGCAAAACACCTCACCTACTGCCAAGGAAAAAATTATTTCCGCCTGTGTAGCCACAATACTGGCAGACAAACAGGTTAGCATCAAGGAAGCCGAAATATTGCGCGCCATCTCCGCAGCCCTCGACTGTCCAATGCCACCTATCTTGCCAAGCCTGTCAGTATCGTAGTTGTGATTGCAACATCACCAAACGAGCGTGTCGCACCTCTCACACAAAATGCTAGAGCAATAAGCTAAGGCTGCCTACATATGGGCTAAATATTCTGCTGTCTCTCACTTACAAACCTGTTTATTGCGTTTGTTAACTCACTTTCCTTAATGGGCTTAGAGACGTAAGCATCCATGCCGGCCTCAAGACACTCACTCTCGGCCCGGTCGACCTCATTAGCCGTCATGGCAAGTATTGGGATGCGAATTATAAAATGCTTGCCATGACCATTCTGCTCAAGTTGGCGAATTAGTTTAGTAGCTGTGAGACCATCCATAACTGGCATTTCGCAATCCATAAATATTAAGTCAAACTTCTCCTGCTTAAAGCGCTCTACTGCCTCCTCACCATTAGCTGCTATGGCTACGCTGTGTCCCCACTTCTCCAACCTATGCCTAGCAATTTCTCGCCCCATTTCGTTGTCATCGACAACAAGGATCCGACAGGGAGTGTGAGAATTGCTACGCTGTTCCTGAACGTGAGGTGAAATTGCAGAGGGGATCTCGGTAGTCTTCTCGTCCTCCTCCTTTGTTGTCGTAGAAGCAGAGGACGCGCTCGCATAAACGCTATTATCCCTGTTAACCGCATTTTCAACATACTTATCAATAACGCTTATTAATTCCTCTTCATTTACAGGCTTTGAAATGTAGTAATCCATGCCGGCTTCTAAACATCCTCCTTCAGCTCCATCGGTGGCGTTTGCCGTCATGGCAAGAATGGGAATGGGAGTTCCTGAAGTATCGTTACCTCTACTTCGTTCAAGCTGGCGGATTTCTCTGGTAGCCTGATAGCCGTCCATGACCGGCATTTGGCAGTCCATTAAAATGAGATCGAAGGTTTCCTCGCTAAAGCGTTCTACTGCCTCCCGACCATTTATAGCCAGAGATACGATGTGTCCCCACTTCTCCAGTCTATGCCTAGCAATTTCTCGCCCCATTTCGTTGTCGTCCACCACAAGGATCCGACACGATTTCTTAGAGTCTCTGTTAGCGTGAGGCTGTTCGCTCTTAGCGCTGTGAGGATCTATTTCGCTAAGGACATCTTCCTGCACTTTCCCAGCAGAGATGGTGAAATGAAAGGTAGAACCCTCGTTAACTACACTTTCCACCCAGATATCTCCGCCCAGCAGCCTAGACAATTGGGCAGCAATGGTGAGCCCTAAGCCAGTTCCGCCGAATTGGCGAGTGGTAGACTCATCGGCTTGGCTAAAAGACTCGAAAATACTTTTGTGCTTGTCCTTAGGAATGCCAATGCCGTTATCTTCTATTGAAAAATGAATTTGGGAAGAGACCTGGGCTATTCCACTCCTTGAGTCAGGCTTAAGACTACTTACTCGAACATTAATAATGCCGCCTTGTTTCTTGGTAAACTTCATCGCGTTACCGATGAGATTGTTTAATATCTGGGCCAAGCGTACACCATCGCTCTTGATGTATTTGGGAACATCGTCATCGATATCCAATGAAAAGCGGATTCCCTTCTTTTCGGCATTTGCCTTTAATGGCGTGATTGCCTGCTCCAGAAATTCCCCAAGATCGAGTTTGATTAACTCAATATGCATCTTGCCCGCTTCGATTTTGGAGAAGTCCAAAATATCGTTAATGACGGTGAGCAAGATTTTAGCCGAGCCTTCCACCATTTCTAAGCATTTAGCAACTTCCTTAGAAGGCTTTGCATCGAAGGCCATTTCCACCGTCCCAATTACGTTGTTTATAGGAGTGCGAAT
>JADLFC010000187.1 GCA_020845775.1 Deltaproteobacteria bacterium | reverse complement strand
TTATCATCGCCATTATTAGTGGAAACCCAATAGAAGGCCGGCTCTAGCGGCAATACTAAGGCTGCCTCACCTATGTCTGACAATAAGAAAAACTGCGACTCAATGCCTTTTAGTGTGTTAAGGCGCATAATGGTGTCAGCTTGCTGAGGGTTGAGATTAAAAGCTTGCGCGGTTAGGTGGAATTTGGCTGGATCCTGTCGCAGGAAAATCTTATGCGAGCTATTCTGAACTATCGCTTGACCACCTTCGCCGGCATAAAAATCTTCGCCGGATTGCGAAGCGGCTATTACAATGCCCTTTCGCTTTCTATAGAGTCGAAATGCAGCTTCTACTACTCCAGCGGCGGTTTTTCCTACCAAGTCGTGAGCCTCGTCAAAAATTAAGAGCTTGCGAGTATCTAATTCAACAGGGTCGTTCATTACTGTATCTGCCCACAGCATTGCTACTTTTAGAAATACTCGCTGTAGATCTGGGTCTCTATTTAAGCCTTTTAAGTCAAAGACTATAAATCGTTCCTTTAGCTCCAAAGCACCGGCGCGGTCAAAAAAGCGAGCGTAGGTTCCGTCGCCGTAATACTCGCGCATTAAGATGGCTAGTTCTTGGCGCTGCCTAAAACTTTGTTCCGTTTCGTTTGGCCGCGGAGGTTCCTTCAGGATCTTCATTACGTCTCGCAAGAGGAACTCTCGATCCATCGGGCCATGGCGATACCTATAATGAGCTTCGGTCAGCGACTCGATAATCTCGTTTCTCTGCAGGCGGTTTAATGGGACGTTGTTTTCCGATGCCATGTCGCAGAGTATATCGACGCAGATCGCAAACAAATCCTTAAAATTTTCGTCAGTCCTATCCGGGTCTAGTCGGCCTAGCCGATTTAGGAAATTCATTGCCGGTGCGCGCGACGGAGTCGCGTGGAAAATACGACCACCAAAAAGTTTCGCAATGCGCTCAAATCCACAAGGTTGGTTTGGCATGCCCTTGTCAAAGACAAATGTAATCGGAGGGCGCTCAACCTTAGTGCCATCAGGACGCTGAGAATAATGTCCTCGGTTTAATGTGATGAGAAGGAAACATAACAGATAGCTCTTTCCAGCCCCTGATACGCCACTTACTATTACGTTAGGCGCGACATTTGAATCAAATAAATCGAAATGCACTAGTTCGCGGTTCCATAGGGTCGGAAGGACAAACAAGGCATTTTGGCTGCCCTTCCAGTTACCCCAAAGAGGAAGTAAGCGAGCTGCTCGAGAGGAACGCATCATGCAAGTCCATCCTGGTCCATCGGTAGACGGATCGTAGGCACCCGGGATGGAATTTATGAGCATCCCAATATCGCTAATCATGTGCGACATCGCTCTTGCTCCATTCATGGCTGGGAAAAGCGAAAGGGCCTCGCTGGACGCTCTGCGAGCTTCGTCTAGGGTTTGAGTAATTTGAACGTGATTCACCCCAACGCGCACTATTTGCGATTTGTTAGAGTATAACTCCTCTCTAGCTTGTCTAATTGTGGCAATTTGATGTGAGATCTTTTGGTTGCTTCGTCCCAAGGCCGTTCTTTCTCGCAAGCCAAGTGTTGAATCTAACCGATCTAAGCGACTTAACTGTTTATCCTTTGGATCTTTTGAATAACTAACGCTCAATATGGATTCTGTTCCTATGCTTTGGAGTGGAATTGTCATCAGTGGCAGGCACTGTTTGGGAGGCTTTACCATGCTGACCGTATGGAATACACGGCCGTCTTTTACTATGAAGCCATCTTCTGGGTGATACGCTGGCGTATCGGAAATTTGGTTAGAAAGAATGTCGCTGCTGTCAAATTCAGGAGCTGGTACGGCGTTATTGCGTCCTCTCCTGTATTTTCCTCCTTTGGTCATCCTTCTATTAAAGATCGGGTAGAGAATGTCTATTAAACTCTGTCCATCGACCAGTCGTGGAGCGAAGCCCATATCGCCTAGGCGAGAAATCTTTCCGCTAATCTCTCCACGAAACTTATCTACATAGCGCTGATATTCATCACTGCGATTGGTTTTTTCGTTTGGATCCTTGGGGCCTTTAAAGAGCGCCTTTAGCGTGGACACAAAATCATCGAAAGGCGTGCGTCGGGTCCATGCTGGATCGAATCTAAAGCTAATTAAAAGCCGCGTCCTTCGAGCTCTAATGCCTAAGTTGCTAGACGAAGAGGCATTGCGCATGAGGCGCATCCATCGCTTTGCCATCCAGCCAGCAACTCCGCTAGCAGGATAATCATTGATGCACTTATCTAGCGTGTCTTGAATATCAAAGTTTGTAATCCAGTTAAATTGGATACTTATTTGCTCGTCTAGTGAATCTAACAACTCTTGAACGGATGCGCAGGCTTCAAAAGCATGTGCATCTGACGTGGAAGTAAGCAGTAGCGGTTGAAGTTGCCAAATAGACCAAATAGACGCATCGGCATGTAGAAATACGAAATTATTAGTGTCCCATTTTACATACGGCAGCAGATTCGCAAACAGCGCCTCATCTTCATACAAACTTTGCCGCCTATAACGATAAATGCTCATCAATAAAAACCATTTCCATTACAGCCGTTGCAATACGCAATAGCCATAAGCGCTCCACTACCCTCCTGTTTGAGAGGAATCAGAAGGTGGCCTTTTAAGACAAACCACCCTGGAGGACTCCTCCAAAAAATGAACCAGCTACGCCAGAAAGTGCACTATCGTCGACAATTCTAATAATGCGTTCTTCATGGTTTAGCTCTACTGATACGCCCGCTTGCTTACCTATTTCCAAAAGCAGCTCGTCTATCGTACCAGTAGTCTTAATGGAGATAGCTCTCCCTTCTACATGCTGAGGATACGAGCACTCGTATCCAATTGTCTGAGCTATCGCCTGAATTGCTTCAGCAAAATTTGAGTGAGGAAGCTCTAAAGAATAAACCGGCGAAACATATGCGGTAATCGAACCAGCTCGGCGAGGAATTGGCTGAGGAAGATGGCTCCAGGTAAGTCTGCTATAAACGGCCTCTGGACCATGTGGTCTAAATGCAGGGGTATAATATTGGTACCTTATAATCGGCTCTTGAGTCCTAGAACATGAGCAAAGAGCAATAGCTGAAAAAGCCAAAATTAACTTGGCGTAGTTTTTCAGTTTTGACTCCTGCTGTATAGCTATTCTCATATTACTTAGTTAACCTTAAGCGACAAATGAGTAACCATTATGCAAACTATTTATAAACCCAGGGAACGCTGGATGAACCGCCTGTAGAACCCTGTCTTAGCTGTTCCTCCATATCGAAGGCATCCTGCACAGCCCAGCGATCGTTTAGAACTCGTAAGTAGTAGTAATGTGCCGGTACTAAATCTCCAGCCTTATTTAAATGATCCGGAACCCACATTAGGCGAACCTCGGCCGGCTGAACAACTGGGTAGGCTGGTTGGGGAGCTTGAGCTCTGCGATATGAACCCATAACTTCTAATGCATGGCGAGCATTCTGTGACTCACCCTCCATGCCAGTCTCTTCGATGATTGTTTGATTATTTCGTTGACCAAGCTCCACATCGGAAGCTTCCGCATAAGGGTTAAGAACTTCAAAAGCTTTATTTGCACAAGCACTGAGAGATCCAAGAGAAATAGCCAAACAAATGTATTTATAGCATTTACAAAAAGGATTTTTGTAAATGCTATAAACAGCAAGTGCGTAAGCACTTGCCAATAAACAACAAATACCGTTTCCAAAAAGTAAAATATTTAACTTACTTTTTGGAAACGGTA
>JADLFC010000186.1 GCA_020845775.1 Deltaproteobacteria bacterium | reverse complement strand
GCCTTTGATGGCCCCCTGGGGAATGAGCGCTTTGCCACATTGAATGTAACGCCGTCTCAAGGCGAGTTTTCCTTGATAAATCTTGTGCCCTCAGATGCAGCGTATCCCAATAAGGCGTATTCAATGAGGGGAGAGATGATTTTCGGAACTGGCTATCGCGCGCAGTATTTCTTAACGCCTACTGTAGGAATAATAAATCCTGGGGTTCTCGTAGCAGCTGGGCAAACTACTGATATTGGAGAGAAATTGGTAATCACTCCAGGTTACGTCAAGGGAGCAATTACGCTTACAGGACCTAAGCCTGAGTTGGGGAGCTTCTTACTACGCGGTTTGGCCCGAGACGCGGATAATGATTCCGATGGCAACGGTATCGCCGATAATCCAAGGGTTGAACTATCTGGTGTATGGGCAAATGGATCTTATAAAAAGGTAGTTGGTGCCTCGACTGCTTCTATTGGTGGATCTGCGAGGACTAGCTTTGACGGTTCACTAGACCTATCTAGTAACGTGTTTTCTGGCAATTACGAAATGGCTTTAGGGGGTTTAAACCAAGAAGCGACTATTTGGCAGGCAAATGAACTAGTTTTGCAATTCAGAGAAAACACTGCACTAACTTCTCAAACGCCTTATCAGTTTTCTGCACTCTATATAATAAACGATTTGCTACCAGAGCTCGAAATAGTTCCGGGAGAAACTGTAGTTGCGAACCACGATTATTGTTTTAGTGCCGTAAAAGTTCATTACCGGGCGTTATCTGGAAATATATGGGGTCCGCGAGCAGAAATTAAAGGCGGTTTTGAGGGGCTAGATTATAAAGGCAAGCCAGCGAAATACCACCTGCAGTATGGCATGGCCACCGGCACGCCCGCCTATTCAAATCAAGGTAGCGGCAGCACTGGAGAGGTGGTAATGAGTTTGCCAGAGGGAAAATATGTCCTTACGCCAACCGTTTTTACGAATAATCCAAGTGGCGGTTATAGCAATACGGAGCTACCAGCAATTGAACTAGATGTTGGCTGCGGACAAGTAATATCCTTAACTACGGAGCTGCAAATTAACCTAGGGTTTTTGCCCAAGGAAACTAACGACGAGACAATAACATTGTACGGCTCTGTTACTAGCGACAAAAATGTAACACAGCTTTCATATTCGCTTGGCAATAGTAATCCAATAGCAATTTGCACTAATTGTGGAGAAGATCCTAGTTTCTCAACGGAAATAAAATTGCAACCAGGCGAAAACAAAATGCTTGTAACGGCCGTAGACGAGATAGGGAACACTTCTACTGTTACTGCTTTTGTATATTATAGACCATTGCTTGAGATATTTGGTTGTGAGGATATTAATGTAGAAACCGATCAGCCAAACGCAGATGTGGCGGTTGACTTCGATGTATCTGTTGGAGGCGGCAGTGGTGAGGGTCTTGACATAGAATGCTCTTATCTGTCTGGAAGTGCGTTCCCAATGGGTTCAACGACAGTGTCTTGCATTGGGAAGGATTCTCTTAATACGACGGCAGACTGTAGCTTTATAGTAAATGTAGTATACAACGAGCCAGATGCCGAGCAGCCTCCAGTAGATCCAGGTTGCGATAGTTTGACGGAAAACTGCGATCCAGATGACGATCCTGCAGAACCAAGTGACCCAGGATCTGGCGACGATAGCGAAGATATTTGCCAAAACAATAAGATTGTCCTTTGCCACATACCGCCAGGACAGCCTGAAAATGAGCAGACTCTTTCGGTTGCGTTTAGCGCAGTTAAGGCTCATTTAGGACACGGAGACGTGCTTGGCAGCTGCGAGGCACTTGTGGGGAAGTCAACGCTTAATCAAGAGAAGAGCGGTGGTAATGATAAGGAAGACGGAGTTTGCGCTGGCGATAAGATACTCGTCTGTCATATACCGCCAGGTAACTCTGAAAAAGCTCATAATATTTACATTCCAATAGTGGCACTGCCCGCACACTTCGAGCATGGAGATGAGATTGGCCAGTGTCCGGCGGCGAAGAAAGATGGTTCGGATGAAAAGAATGATTTGGCGAAGGACTCAGACAATGACGGCGTTACTGATGGGCAGGAGATTGCTGATGGCACAGATCCTAACGACCGCGGAAGTTTTGTGTCGTATCTAAATAGCCCCGTATACACTCTCTATAACAGTGCATTGAACATGCTAAATGTGCTTGAACTGGTCAATCCGCTCGCAGCGGATACGGAGGTCAAGGTATCTCTCTTTGCCATAAATGGGGATCTCCTTTACGCCAGAGTTGTAACTATTCCGAAAGAAAACGAGGTGGACCTCATTCTTAACGATATGCCCGGCTTTAAAACGAGCCCTTATGGTTTGGTAAAGATGGAGTTTGCTGGCATTATCGATGGGCGCGTTTACTACTATCGACCTAGTGCGATGGGTTCCTTTGAATACGCATTTAATGTGCCGTTTTCCAATGTTGCGCGGGGCGTTACTTCGGTAGGCTTTAACACGTTTCAGCCGAGCAGCAACCCCACTGAGCATGAAAATGCGGTGCTAAATTGGTTGTCCTTGGTGAACTTAGCGGACAAGCCGAAGAAGTTTACGGTAAGGACTTATAATCAGAGTGGCGAGCAAATGTCTAATCGCCATGTAGTAGTTCCAGCTCTTGGGCGTGCTGATATAGATGGCGGACATGCTAGTTTGGGTTCCTCAGTGGTTGGGCTTCACGAGATAATTCCGACAGATAACGACAGTCCTTACATTGGTCAACTCATTCGCTATGGTAGCAATGCGCCTGTAGGTCAGGCAGCAACTGCATTTGACTTTGCCTTTGCGCTGGAAGCCAAAGCTGGGAACGGTAGGGAAATGAACATTCCAATAAGTCATAAGTTTAATGAGGACAATTGGATTGAGTTGATTAACGTTTTAGATCACCCGACAAAAGTGCTAGTTAGGTTTTTTAATGCTGATGGTGTGGAATTGTGGAGTAGCGAAGTGGAACTAGCGGGGCATGCTCAACAGCATCTCGCGGCATTTGGCGATGGATTATTGGCGAGAGGTGAAACTGGCGTGGCAGTTATTCAGCCTACCGCGCCTAACTCCATCATTGCTCAGGGCATGTATTACTTTAGGCGCGAAGCGGATGGAAGTATTGCTGCCATGTATGGCTCCCAGGCTAGAGAGGCTCACGCGCGGCCATTGTTCGGCTCGTATAATCTATTTCTCGGAATGGAAAATTGGCTAAAGATAACCAATACTGGCGAAGAGGAAGGCGAAGTTAATGTTACACTGCGCCATCTCGATAGCAGTGACGACTTTGTTCTTCACGTGCCACCTCATGGCTCAGCGCTACTCCCATTGCACGAATACGCTACTTATGGAACGAAGGCCGATAGCTACGGTTTAGCGCTAGTAAATGGAGAGAATACAGCAAAGATATTGTCTGAACTTTTAAGGGTCAGATATGTTGGCGATACACTAGATTTTGCCTCGGCTACGCCAGTGCGTTAGAGAGTTATACCGTTTCCAAAAAGTAAGTTAAATATTTTACTTTTTGGAAACGGTATTTGTTGTTTATTGGCAAGTGCTTACGCACTTGCTGTCTATACCATTTACAAAAATCCTTTTTGCAAATGGTATAGACGTAACTACTTGTAATTGCTCCTCTTTGTGGTGCGTCGAAAGAAAGAGCCATCTCGAAAAATACGACCAAGATATTGAGATCAAGAAAGACCTAAAGTTTGTCGACTAATGAGAGGAGTTTGTGAACCGACAGAGATAGCTACAGAAAACTTGGGGAGGTTTTACGGCATGCAAATACTCGTAGTTGATGACAGCAATTTGGTAAGAAGCAAGCTTAGAAAGGAATTAGAGAGCGGTGGGTACTCTGTCATTGAGGCGCAGAGTGGCGAGGAGGCACTGAAAAAAGCAGTGGAAAATGAGGTGGCACTTATTACCCTTGATATCGAAATGCCTGGCTTGAATGGCTATCAGAGCTGTGAAAAGTTGCGAAAATTGTCAATGGATAGTTCGACTACTAGTCGCGATATTAGCAATACGCCGGTAATCTTTGTTACCGCCAATGATACCATCGATGGAAGGATAAAGGGTTTTGAGGTTGGAGCGACTGACTTTATCGTAAAATCTTATCAAAGTGGCGAACTCTGTTCGCTGGTAGACGAAATTCTAAAACCTGGCGATCTATATAAGGAATGTGGCGTTCTCGTCGCGCATAGGAGTAGGACTATTCGACGCCGGGTGACTAGCACCTTGATGCAGTTTGGCGTAAGAATTTTTGAAACATCTAATCGCGAAGAGACCACTGAAGTACTAAAACAATACGGTGAATCAATTGATCTCGTGGTTAATATTAGTGGGTTAGATCAAATTTCGGCTTCAGAGCTCTGCCGCCTCGTTCATAGGGATCTGGGTTTCAAAGATGTGCCCATCGTAATATTGGCCCATCAATATAGCGACGAGGAAAGGCTAACTTCTTTTCAGGCTGGGGTGAGCGATTACATCCGCACTCCTTTTTTAAAGGAGGAGTTTATGGCGCGCATGAAGACGCATCTTCACGCCGCACTGCATACGCGAAAAATGGCAAAACTTAATGAGGAGCTCAGGCGTAGCAATAAGGCGCTACAGGACTTTAGCTACACGATATCGCACGATCTTAAGTCCCCACTAAGTACCGCTTACATGTACTCGGAACTACTATTAAATAACGCTGAGCCCGACAGCGAAAATCACAAATACTTAACGCGCATTGGCGAATTGACGATGCGCATGGGAATTATGATAGGCAGGCTTTTTGATTATGCAACCATAGAGCATAGCGAGAGTGAGCTTGAATTAGTCGATTTAACAACTATTGCCAAAGAGGTGGTTGAGGATTTAAGCGCCGTGATTAGCGAAGCGCAGGCGACTGTTAAGATCGATAACCTTCCAACAGTGATGGCTAATGCCGTGCAAATGCGGCAACTTGTGCAAAATTTAGTTGCAAACGCTATCCGATACAGAAAACCGAACGCAAAGCCAATTGTTCACATTTATTCGGAGCCTAGTAAACAAAACAATCCTACTTCAACTGCCTGCCGAATTTGCGTAGAAGATAACGGCATTGGTTTTGAAGAGAAATACGCAGAGGAAATATTTGAGTTATTTAAACGCATACCAGAATCGGCGGATAAATACGAGGGTTCTGGAATAGGACTAGCAAGCTGCCGAAAAATCGTCGAAGCTCACGGCGGGAATATAGTGGCCGAAGGCCAGCTAGGAGTGGGTTCTAAATTTATCTTTACCTTGCCAGCGCAAGCTGAACGACGTAGTCATTAGATTAATAGTGGGTCTGGTCGGAGCTAGGTAGTTTCCAGACCAAGCACTTGTACTGTATAAGTGCAGTATTAACGGTCTAATGACATATGTTTAAGAAACACCGCCCACCTGTTGGTGCACCTCCCGGTGCACTCGTCGTTCCCTTGGAGGCTATTGTACCTCGTATACATGTCATTGACTATACTGGTGAGCATTTGGTGGAGCGGGAGGTTGGGGCGTCAGAGTTAGGTGACTTGCTTCCAATGAAGAAGAGCAAGTCTGTAACATGGGTCGATGTGCAGGGATTAGGCGATGTGGAACTGCTGCGCGAGATTGGCCAGATATTCGACATTCACCCTTTGGCGCTTTCCGATATAGTTCACATCCCCCAACGACCTAAGGCCGAGGAATATGACTCAAGTGTATTCATAACTACGTTTATGATAGAGACTTCAAGTCTGCCGCTTGTGCATATTGAACAGATTAGCATATTTCTCGGTCAGGGTTTTGTGCTGACTTTTCAGCAAAATTACGGCGATATCTTCGATCAACTTCGCCAGAGACTTAGGCAAGCTAAAGGTTCTATACGCAGGTATGGTGCTGATTATTTGGTGTATGCACTTCTCGATGCAATTATTGATAACTACTATCCCGTGTTAGAGGATTTGGGCGAATATTTGGAGGAGGTTGAGCGCAAAGTTATAGAGAAGCCATCGACAGATATTTTAAAATCGATTTATACCGTCCGCTGTGAGCTACTTAACTTGCGGCGAGCTATTTTTCCTCAGCGAGAGGTGTTAAACTTTTTAATTCGCGACGACAGTAAGCTCTTTAAGAAAACCACACATGTGTATCTTCGCGACTGTTATGATCATTGCGCGCAAGTAATAGAGGTAATCGAGACATATCGCGAAATATGTAGTGGGCTAATGGACGTTTACCTTTCTGGCTTAAGCAATAAAATGAATGAGGTGATTAAAGTATTAACTATTATTTCTACCATTTTTATTCCTCTATCTTTTTTTGCCGGCGTGTATGGAATGAATTTTCACTATATGCCTGAATTGCAGCTTAAGTGGGCTTACCCGGCGTTTTGGGTGGTCATCGTTTCTTTGGCTATCGGCATGTTGCTTTTTTTTCGTAAGAGAGGCTGGCTTGGTTCAACGGATAAAAGCGATGAGACTGATGAAATAGATGAGGATGAGGTTGTCAATGAGTAAGCTACCTCATGCGGGGATAAGATTTTATGCATGTAGCTAAACTTGTATGGGGCCAGCACAGCATACCTAAAGACAAGCAGAGAGCCTGGGCTTTGGGGGATCTGAGCGTGTTTCTTAAGTCTGTAGATGGGGAAGTGTGGATTGCTCATGTATACGGCAACGATGTTGAGTCAGATAAATCTGCGTCTGGACTCGCGTGGACGCGTTGGGCAGTAAAAAAGGAAATGGAATCTGTTCAGCTCGTTCCCGCGTTTCCCGACAGGGCGGTTGTCGTGAAAACAGAGAGGCCGTTAAGATTGCAAGCTGGTGCTCAGGTGCGCGTGCTTGTAAATATTCCCTTGTGGGTTGTTATAAAATCGTCAAGCAAGGATGGGGCTATATTAACCGAAGTGCCTTCAGTGATTCCTTTCTCGACTTGGTTTGGTTCTTCTACAGAGGGGGAGTTGTGTTATTTTTTGTGGTCGAGTTTTAGTAGGCAGTTAACTGCTGAAGCCGATTACTCGCACTGTGCAATTTGCCCTTTGCAGATAAAGAACGCGTCTAGTGCAGAGCTATTAGTAAAACAAATTTGTCTGCGAGTTAAGTGGCTTTCACTATACGAATATCAGGGACGTTTATGGTCAAGCGAAATGAAGATTTCGTTTAGGGGGTTAAATGATGCTAGCCAAGTTAGTATTGTCGGCGGCCCACCTTTAGAAACTCCAAGTGGTGAAGTGATTAACACTTCTCGAGAGTTTCCGAAACGTGGACTGTTTATACCTACGTTTTCTGAATTGTCATAAGAAGGAATTAGCGTAATGAGTGATTTATTGACCTCGTTTTTCGCCTTGTTTTCGGCCAAAGCGTTGTTGTCTTTTTTTTCTGTCGTATTTCTTCTTTCAATCGGGATACCTCTTAGTTTTTATTTTGGAAACACCACGCACAGATTTGTATCGCGTAGGTTTTCTCCACAGCAGGGTATGATTGCTGCTAAGGTCGTGCAGTATGGACTCATTGCTCTAGTTGTAATAGCTGTGCTGCATCAACTGGGCTTTAGTCTTACTCCTCTCCTTGGTGCTGCCGGCATAGTTGGTATTGCGGTTGGTTTTGCTTCGCAAACTAGCATTTCGAATGTGATAAGTGGAATATTCTTGCTGGCAGAAGAGGCATTTAAAGTGGGCGATACTATTACAATTGAGAACGTTACGGGTATCGTGCTTTCGGTGGACATTTTGTCCGTAAAAATTCGCACTTTTGATAATCGCTACATTCGCATACCCAATGAGACGGTGATCAAGAGCCCCGTTATTAACATTACGAAGTTTCCCATCCGTAGAATTGATATAAAAATCCCCATTTCTTATAGGGCGGATCTAAAGAGAGTAAGAGAAGTGCTGCTGAGTCTTGCCAAAAACAATCCGTACTGTTTGCAGGAACCTGAACCCCTGGTTATTTTTAAGGAATTTTCTGCTTCGTCAATTGACCTACTCTTTGCCATTTGGACACATGGGGATCATTATCTTGCCCTCAATAACTCGATAAAGGAAGAAATTAGGGAACGCTTTGACCAAGAAGGAATCGAAATTCCCTTCTCCCCTATCTCCCTTTATGCGGGAAGCGATCCAAAACCTATACCGGTTAATGCGGGTTCGAGTGTTGCTTAACTGCTAATTTTTGAGCACGTTTTAGTGGTATAGTGCCACAAATAAGCTGTTGGGCCGGAATTTTTTTGCTAATATCTCAGTAAAATAATCGGCGATTTGCGTGGGTGGATTCTGCGCCATTAGAGTTAACGGATTTAGCTTACTGCCATCCGTATAACCTCAGCAGTTTAGATTTTCTAAATATATTAGCGATATTTCAACTATTTCTTTTGATACGTCCCCATTAAAACTGCGGATGAAAGAATGTGATTTTTCATTGAAGTTTCTAGCTGTTTTTTTGTCGGTGAGTTCAGATCCTCCAGAATGACGTCCAAAGCAAAGATCTTGTGAAAGTAGCGATGCCGGCCAATGGGAGGGCAGGGGCCGCCATAATTGGTTTTTTTCCAGCTATTTAAGCCTTCCATTGCGCCCTCTGGCAACTGAGTAATTCCTTCCCCAAAACTACTTACCGAGGCAGGAATATTATAAACAATCCAGTGATCCCATACCATTTTGGGGGCTTTCGGATCTGGTGCATCGGGATCGTCAATTATCAGAACAAAACTCTTTGTTTCCGCCGGAGCGCCTTCCCATTTAAGTGGAGGCGATATATCCTGCCCTTGGCAGGT
>JADLFC010000185.1 GCA_020845775.1 Deltaproteobacteria bacterium | reverse complement strand
GTCTAAGCACGATCATTCCTCTAAGCGACGGAACCCGAAAATTCTCATAGCGAGCAGCTACGAGCAGCCCGACAAAAGCACTGCCCTGAAGCAGTCCCTCGCAGAGCGTGCTGATGTTCCTATTTTGTCTTGCACTTGCTGAGGTTTACCAAGCCGCTAGAGTTACCTCTAACGCTGGTGGGCTCTTACCCCACCGTTTCACCCTTACTATTCCAAGATACTACCTAAGTAGCCTAGAACGAAGCCAACGAATTGGCGACTTCTAGCTCTCTTGAAAAGCGGTTTATTTTCTGTGGCACTATCTTTGGGTCGCCCCAAGCTGCCGTTAGCAGCCAACATGCTCTATAGTGTCCCGACTTTCCTCAGTAGCGCAAAAAAATGCGCTACCGCGATCGCGCGCCAATCTCTAACCTACAAATATTCTCGCAGCTTGCGAAAAAATTGTCCAGCAAATTAGCGCGCTATATCCTTTTTGCAGCGTCGTCGTGTCTCAGTCCCTTACTAGCGTCATAGACGCCGCCATAGCGCCCGCCGCACAGACGCTTATTAAGCCTCGCCTCGCACACCGCCGCTTAAGCTCGTTAGCCAGGGTTGTCACCATGCGCCCGCCGGTAGCGGCAAATGGGTGCCCTATGGCGATAGAGCCGCCCAAGACGTTAAGTTTGGTCCTATCGAGCGGCCCCACCCGTAGCTTAGAGGCGCTATTCCCAGGCTCCGAACTCCATCCCTCTTCCCAAGCCTTAATATTAGCAGCCACTTGCGCGCCAAACGCTTCATGTATCTCGATTAAATCAAAATCGCTAAACGTTAAGCTATTTCTAGCAAGCAATTTAGGAACAGCTACTGCCGGAGCCATAAGCAAGCCCAATGCCGGATCTATTGCAGCATACTGATAGTCAGAAATAAATGCCAGAATCTCTCGGCCATCTTTTTTTGCCATCTCTTCGCTCATCAAGACGACGGCCGAAGCGCCGTCCGTAAGTGCGCTAGCGTTTCCTGCGGTAATAGTGCCTTGTGAAGAGCGGTCAAAGACGGGTTTTAAGGCGGCAAGTTTTTCGAGTGAGGTATCCGCGCGAATTAGTAAATCTCTCTCCACTCCTCCTAGCGGCTCAATTTCAGCCGTTAACCTATTATCTTCTGTGGCAGCAAAGGCATTTTTGTGACTTGCGAGCGCTATCTCGTCTTGCACATTCCTAGGGATACCCATCTCCTTAGCGGTTATCTCCATGTGCTGGCCCATCGTTAAACCTGTTGATGGTTCGGTCACTGCTGGAGGACGAGGCATTAGGTGTCGAGGACGCAGTTTACAAACTAATTTTGCGCGCTCGATTGGGGCACGCGTGCGAAATAGTTCCAAAAAAATCTTAGACGCCTGCTTGCCAAATGTCAGGCTGGGGTTCGTCATAGACTCGCTTCCTCCGGCGATGGCGCAAGTACTGAGCCCTAAGCGAATTCGTTCGGCAGCGGAAGTTATCGCTACTAAACCGGAGATACAGTTATTTGAGACTGAATGGGCATAAATATTTTTTTTAAGTCCCGCCTCAAACAAAATCTCGCGTGCCCAGTTGGGAGTTGTTGGATCCAAGAGAACCGAGCTAAAGATAAACTCATCTATTGTGTCTTGCTTAAGATCAAACCTCTTGACTACTGACTTTAAGACATGGGCTCCTAGATTTTGAAACGAATAATCCTTAAATGCCCCACCAGCCTTGACAAATGGCGTTCTAATGCCTCCTATAATAGCCACTCTATGCATACTCATATCATTCTCCCACAAAGACGCGCGTTTATCATTCCTACTCTTGCCAGTAGGGCAGCTTCTTGGCAAGGGCAACTTTTAGTTTATGATTAAGGAACAGTTTCCAAAACATAAAGGCGATTACGCAGTTTTTGGTGGCACTTTCGACCCCATCCACCAAGGTCATGTGGCGGTTATTAGAAAACTCCTAGAAAACTACGACCTCGTAATCCTTGCGATTACTTCTAAAAACCCCTGGAAATCCTTAGTGCCGGCTCCTATGTCTCACAGGGTTAAGATGATAGAGCTAGTTTTAGCCGCAGAGAAATTGCCAGTCTTTCACGACAATAGTCGACGAGGCATTTGGGTATGCACGAGAGATTACGTTTATGTTGAGGATTTAGTGAAGAAACTGCGAAAGCATTTACCTGGAAAAATTCATTGGGCTGTCGGTCAAAAGGATGCTGAGGATGTAAAAAAGTGGCGAAACATCGATGCGCTATCGCTTGACATAATCTGCATAGAAACAGGCATACCCGTAGACTCGACCCAAGTGCGCCTCAGCAAACACAGCTCATATCCCTCTGTTGAGTCTTACATAAGGGAACACTGTCTTTATGACAACCCGCAAAACTAATGCAATCTTTTAAGCTCCTCCCTCTCCGTCAAAAAAACTCGTTTAACCCTAGCATCCTTACTGCACAACCTTTAACCCCCCTGGCGCAGCAGGAGGTTTGGAATCAATAATCGTTCCCGGCGGTGGGAGTCTCCAGGTGCCGGCAGAGCTTGCAGCATATACATAGCGCGTATGTGGATTAACAGATATGGAATCAACGTTTAAGGGGCTTAAATTCCCTGAAACATCCTCGAAGGTATTACCCCCATCCATAGAACGAAACACAGATTGAGGGGCATTAATAAATGAACGGTTGATGCCAACATATACTACGTCCGGATTCTTCGGATCGACCTCAACAGTTCTGGCGCCAATATTAACTAAGCCATTAGCGGCATTTTTTAAAGTAATGGTGCTGCCGTTTATAACATAAAGC
>JADLFC010000184.1 GCA_020845775.1 Deltaproteobacteria bacterium | reverse complement strand
CCCCGGTTTGCAATATTACTACCAAAAACTCCTTGCCATAGCTCTCTAATTTTTTTGCTCCCACGCCGGAAATGGCTTGCATATCTCTTAACGTCCCTGGGCGCTTGGTAGCCATTTCCCACAAAGTAGCATCGTTAAATATAATGTATGGCGGAAGGCGTTTCTTCTTAGCGAGAGCAAGGCGCTTCTCCCTCAAAGACTCGAACAAACTCTTTGTGCGCGCATCTAACGTTCCGCCACCCTTTGCAACTGCGGAATGCGCCCGCATAGACCTTGCCGCTTTCTTTGTCGATGCATCCAAATCCTTGCGAAAGAAAATCGGCTTTTCGGCTTTTAAAATCTCTTTGCTTTGCTCAGTTAAATAAAATCCACCATAACCATCTATATCCACTGCCAAATACCCAGCCGCAACCAGCTGACGCAATACGCCAAGCCAGGCAGCTTTGGACAAACCTTTACCAATGCCAAACGTGCTAAGTTTGTCGTGTCGAAATTTTTTAACGCGCTCGTTTTCTACGCCCCTTAGCACATCAACGACATGTGCAGCACCAAAACGCTGCCCAGTTCTATAAATGCAAGAAAGCGCTTGCTGAGAAGCTATAGTACCATCCCATGTTTCTGGGGGATTTAAACAGTTATCACAATTGCTGCAATTTACTGGATGTTGCTCTTCAAAATAATTTAACAACACGCGCCTTCTACACAAAGTAGTCTCTGCATAGCCGACCAGAGCATTTAGCTTGCGATTTTCGACTTGCTTGCGCTCATCGCTTGCCTCCGAGCTACTTATAAGTTGGCGCATCACAACTACATCCGACAGTCCATACGCCATCCACGCAATTGCCGGCAAACCATCTCTACCAGCCCGCCCAGTTTCTTGATAATAAGCCTCAACACTTCTGGGAATATCTAGATGAGCCACAAACCTAACATTGGGTTTATCTATCCCCATACCAAATGCAATCGTAGCTACCATCACTACGCCCTCGCCCTGTAAAAATTTATCTTGGTTTCTCTTCCTTAACTCGCTTTCTAAACCTGCATGATAGACCAAGGCGTTAAAACCCTGAGCCCTTAGCCACTCGGCCGTCTCCTCAACTTTTTTGCGCGATAAACAATACACAATCCCGGACTCGCCAGCACACTCGCTTCTAATAAAACGCAACAGCTGTTGTCGGGGATTGTCTTTTAAAACCACTCGGTAGTTAATATTGGGGCGATTAAAGCTAGCGACAAAAATTTTTGCCTCACTCAATTCGAGCCTGTTTACTATCTCCCTTTGCGTCGGAACATCTGCCGTTGCAGTTAAAGCAATGCGCGGAACTCCTGGAAAGCGATGTCTTAGCACATTGAGCTGCATATACTCTGGGCGAAAATCATGCCCCCATTGAGACACGCAATGCGCTTCGTCAATAGCAAACAAACTTAGCTTTATAGAGGCGAGCATATCTAGGAAGCCGTCCATCAACAGCCTTTCGGGAGCGACGTAGAGCAAATCTAAATTGCCAGCAAAGAGGTTTCGCTTTACTTTTTTTGCTTCCTCAGCACTTAAGCTAGAATTTAATACTCCCGCGCGAATGCCAAGCTGATCCAAAGCTTGAACCTGATCCTGCATTAGCGCAATCAATGGACTAATGACTATGCCTACACCACTGCGAATTATTGACGGTATCTGATAACATAAAGACTTCCCGCCACCAGTCGGCATGAGAACAAAAGCATCCTTGCCTTCGATGATGTGGCCGATGATTGCTTCTTGCTGTCCCTTAAAAGCTTTATACGCATAGACGGACTCAAGAATACTTCGGGGGCTATGGCTCATATCAGAATTTTGCATTAGACACACTTTTTGCGATAAGCTGCAAATATAAAGGTGGTGGCGCTTATGCTGCTTCTTTTGGGTTTAACATAGTAAGACAAGGAGTACTTACATGCAACACGAATTACCAGCACTAGACTATGATTACAATGCCCTTGAACCTCACATCGATGGACAGACCATGCGCTTGCATCACGACGTGCATCACTTGGCATATGTAAAGGGATTAAACACGGCAGAGGGCAAGCTTGCGGAGGCACGCGAAGCTGGAGATTTTACCTTAGTAAAACACTGGGAGCGCGAGCTTGCGTTTCATGGAGCAGGCCATTTCCTTCACTGCGTCTTTTGGAAGAACATGAGCCCAAAAGGCGGTGGAAAGCCTAGTGGCGCATTGCTTAAAAAAATCGAAAAGGATTTTGGTAGTTACGATGCGTTTGTTGCGCAGTTTAAGGCGGCTGCGGCGGCAGTAGAGGGTTCGGGCTGGGCTATGCTTGCTAAGAATCACGTAAGCAATAAGCTAGAAATTCTAATGGCTGAAAAGCACCAAAACCTTTCGCAGTGGGTAGTGGAGCCATTATTAGTAATTGACGTTTGGGAGCATGCCTATTACCTAAAATATCAAAACAGGCGCCCTGATTACATAAATGCTTTTTTCAATGTAATTAACTGGGCCGATGTGGAGGAACGGTATAATTTGTTTGCTCAGGATGAGAGCGCAGGATGTTGCTGCAAGGGCCACTAGTTAGAATCATTGTTGTTTAGATTAGAAAACATAAGAGGGTAACATTGCCATGAAACCGCGCATTCTCGCCTTTGCGGGTAGCACTCGTACAAAATCTTTTAACAAAATGCTAGTTACGCTTGCCGCGAAGGAGGCCGAAGCGGCGGGAAGCGATGTTACCCTTATTGATCTACGCGACTATCCGATGCCACTCTATGATGGCGACCTAGAAGAAACTAAGGGCTTTCCCGAAAACGCCGTTAAACTATACGACCTTTTTAAGCAGCATGATGGACTCTTATTGGCATGCCCGGAATACAATAGCTCAATATCCGGAGTTTGGAAGAACACAATTGACTGGGTTTCGCGGCCGAGATCAGGAGAAGAATATTTAGCAGCATTTACAGGGAAAACCGCTGCCATATTTTCTGCTTCCATTGGAGCCTTAGGAGGCCTACGCGGTCTGGTCCATGTCAGAGCAATTCTCAACAACATTAATGTTCTGGTGATTCCTTCTCAAGTCACCATCCCCAACGCATCGCAGGTCTTTTCAGAGAACGGCACAATAAACGATAAAAAAATTGTCGATAAAGTTAGCGCTATTTCACGCGAGCTAGTAGAAACTACTAAGAGGTTGAAAGCCCTTTAATTACCTACCGGGCTTTCGCTTAAAAAACGTATCATGAAAAATAATGCCGTTTTTTTTCATGATATTCATGGCCTATACCGTTTCCAAAAAGTAAGTTAAATATTTTACTTTTTGGAAACGGTATTTGTTGTTTATTGGCAAGTGCTTACGCACTTGCTGTTTATACCATTTACAAAAATCCTTTTTGTAAATGGT
>JADLFC010000183.1 GCA_020845775.1 Deltaproteobacteria bacterium | reverse complement strand
TAGTTGGAGCTGCAAGCTTCATGACAGGGGTCAGAGCATATAAACGCTAACATAATGCATAGCCTACTTCCCCCTGGCGGGAAGATTGCTGCTCCAACTATCGCCTCCAACTCCCATTTACGGCGCTTTTTACCAACACAAAAACCCGAAGAGCCAAAATGAATTACTCGAAAAACGCCAGCTTCTTAACGGCCTTTATTAGAGAGGGTCGACTTTGTGGGAGAATGTTTTCGAGATGAATTCGTTAAGCAGATTCTCTCTGCTGACTTTTTGATTTTCAGCAAATGCAGCGGAGGTGCTGCTGATTGTTTGGTCAGTAAGTGTGTCGAAAAGCCCAATCGAGATTGAGGGTATTGTGGCTTCAGTGGTGCCCACTTGGGATTCGACAAGCTGGAGTTCATACCTCGGTCTAACTCCATCGGGAGCAACCTCAAAACGCCTAGATAGTAATGAGTTTTTTATGAATTTCAAGTTGCTCGTTAGCCCAGTGGAAGAGGAGCGCATGGTCAAGTGCACGGGGAGACTAATATCGTGATAGCGGAGGTGAGAGGGAAGTAAGGCAAAAAGAGATTCCCTATTTTTGGCTATCTCCGTCAGATCGCTATTGCTGTTCGTCCGGAATATGCCACTTGTGCGCTTTTCTTGAGCTAAAATCGCTCTGGCGAGGATTTCTGCTTTTAGAAGTCTATCGTTATTCCGAAGTTTGGCAAATGCCTCCTTAAACTTCTCGATGGCTTTTTCTTCCTGCCCATGGTTCGACAAATTCGCTGCTAGATAAACGCTGTAGTAAACAGCCGCCATTGGCCGCGACTCTGAGTTCGCTAGTCTATCCAGTCTTTTCGCCAAAGCTCCTACTGGAAAATCCTCGACCAATTCGCCTAGAGTTGGATACTCGATCATAGTATCGGTGTTGCGGATATATAGATCTTCAAAGTCTTCTAGCTCATCTATTGCAATTTCTCGCGCTCGCTTAAAATGCCACCAAGAGAGGAATGAGAGCCAAGGAATTTGCGAATATGACTTAAGTCTTGCAGCTTGGCTTTCATAGGCTCTATCTGTGAGGCTAACGATATTCGCCTTTAAACCTTGCGCAAGCGAAATAGTTGCAGCAAAGCGCATGTCATTTTCGTTCGTGCCGATTTTGCCAAACCACTGTCTCCGCACCAAGGAGTGCTCAAACATTTTAATAGCCTTGTCGAAATCTCCCATATGCAGGGCAATTCGTCCCCGCATTAAGCTAAGAAGCGTTCTATGCTCTGAATCGGATTGCAGCGAGTTGCTCTTAAAGCAGGCTTCAAAGTCATCTAAAACGCGCTGGGCTTTAAAAAGTTTAAGCTCGTCGATGTAGAGCACAGCAAGATTGAGACTTGGCAAAATGTGCTCGCAACCATCGTGCATACTTAAGGCATCGATCCACGAGCGTTCGGCGAGATCTTCTGCAAATGATTCGCGATAAACTTCGCCAATGTTGTTTAAAGGTGTGGCGGGCTGTCCGAGGCTGCCCATTAGAGTTTCGGCATCAATTGAGCGATTAAAAGCCTCTATGGAGAGTTCGCGATTTCGTTTTAGCGAGAGCAAGATGCCCAATATATTGTAAGTGCGACCTGCCTCGGCACCGCGAAGAAGGCCAGCTTGTGCAATTTGAATAGCCTCGTCAACTCGTTTTAATTTCATTAGCACCCAAGCCTTCGTGCCTGGAAACCAATCGTCCCAGTAGTATTTCCCGAAGCGATCTAGAGTTTCTAATGATTGTTCGTACTTATCTAGGTTAAGAAACGACTCAGACAATAAATAGAGGAGTCGTGCATGATCCTGCCAAAGCTCCATAGTGGCGAGCGTGTCCGGATTTTTACCATGCTGTTCCTCGAAAAGTGTTATCGCCTTTTCAATGTAGCGATGGCCAAGCTCAAAATGGTGCACCTCTCCCAAATAGTACGATCCAAGAAGCATGTTTGGCCTATAGTCATTTGGCGCAAGTTTTAACGCTGCAACTAGCTTTGAGCGGGCATCAATGGATTTTTGTTGCAAAAATAAATTCTGAGCCTCTAGTATCAACTGTTCTACTGAACTGCCGTCCGTGCGGACGTCTTCGGTTAAATTTGATTCAGTCTTAGGTATAGCTATCGCAATGTCCTTCCCTAGTAGGAATGAGATTAGGAAAATGCCGACAAATAGAGAACGAAAAAAGAGTTTTACCATTTGTTTTGCCGCATCAATGAGAGAGGACTAAAAAACGCCAGGATGCGCTTGAATTTCTTGTTTTGGTTGTCAAAGTCGAAAACCGACTTTCTAATAATAGAAGCTAATGCCTTTTTGGCGGGAATTGCGTAGTGCGGATCGTAAAGGCTGCGTTCATTAATGAGCGTAATGCGGCTCATGTCTAGGCCATTCGTTGCAGTGATTCTTAGACTATACTCCTTGCGGGTTTCTCCAATCTCCCTTGAATGACCAATATCGGCTAAAAGGGAAGCAAGGGAGGTGTATGCCAGGCGCACCATTCTTCTGCCAGAGACGAGGCGCCAACCATGGCGAAACCACAACTTCGTGCAGATAAATGAAAATAAGAACAATGTTGCTAGGCCGACAAAGGTGCGCTTGAGCGCCCGAGTGCTGATTAATTCTGACTGCTGGCTGGTTATATTAGTATCTGTTGTGTTTGGAATTGGCTGGAGAGGTTCGAGCTTACTCATCAATTCCTCCAGCAGCTTCTCATCTGGAACAATAACTTGTTCGTTCTCAGCATTAGCCGGAGTAACGTCGACGACTACCCACCCGTGACCTTGGACGTAGATTTCCGGCCAAGCATGTCGGTCGCCTAGATGCAGCAAGATGTGAGCATCCTTGGCGTAACGCAAATCCGTTAGATAACCGGTTGCAATGCGGGCTGGAACGCCAGCAAGTCTCATCATGTATGCTGCCGCATGTGCAAAATGAACGCAGTAGCCTCGCTTAGCGTCACTGAATAAATACGCCGCAACTGGATCGCCGTGAGCGGTTATATCGTGACCAGGGCTTCGAGTATAAATGCTATTTTGGGATAAATAGTTCGATATGGCAATTGCCTTCTCGACAGGAGCGACAATGCCCTTGGTTAGGGAATCAGCCATGGCGCGATAGCGCAAGTCCTCACCGTTAGTATCGAGTATGGGTTTATCACTGCCAATGTCAATGTCTTCAACTGCCGCGCTGGATAGGCTACCTGGAGCACGCAGATAGTGCGTGCGAGCATCGGCGCGCCACTTATCGTCGCCCACTTTCTCGCCAATTAAGTTTTCGAGCTTGGTCACGGGGGCTAAAGATAGGGCGCCGTAGGCAAGTTTAAAGCGGCTGTCGTCTGGGTTTTTCATGTTTTGAATGGCAATGGGAAAATCGATAGAAAAAGGAGCCGAATGATTGGTTAATAGAAAAATACTTTGTAGTAACTCTCTGCGAAGTGTAGATGTGCTCTTTTCTCGGGGCGCAAATGATTGACCTGGGCCCACCCAAGGCAAATCTGTATCGTACTTAGGGTTAGCAATTACAAATTCCCGACCGTTGTACTCGGACAGAGCGCTTTCTCTAAGGTAAAGCATGGGAGACCAAGGATTGTTTTCGTAATTGCTTTCCAAACGAACCAGCGCCGAGGGCTGTTTTGTCTTTCCCACTGCCGAGTGAAAACCGAGCGGGCTTTCTCCCTCGTTCGCGTTGCTATCTCCAACTCCGCTCGAAGCGCGGCTTAGGTCAATCGCGTAAGTGCGGTTGATGTATTTTGCGGCAAAAAACAAAATACAAAAAACAATAGTGGCGCCCGATATCGCTAAAAACTTATTCGTGGAACCAGTCGATTTAATTGAAAGGTTACTCCTAATAATTGGACGGTTATTAGATAGAACTAGGTAGGTCGAAAGAAAAAGCGTAAAAGCTGATGCTAGTGCAAGCAACATGTGTTGGGGCTCTATGCCGAAATACCAGGCAATATCGTTGACTTTTTTTGGTGCATCGAGATTGTAGTTTCTATGGTCACTTAGGACTGCTACGAAACCAACTGCCAAGGCAGTGCTTTCTGCCGTTAAGGACCATCTAGATCTCCAATAGATCCAAGTAGAAGCCAGACTTATTACGTAAAATATTGATAGCACTACTAGGTGTTCGTGCAATCGATAAACTGCAAAGTCACCTCCAGAATTGCTTCCTTGCCCAATTGGAATCGATTCTCCAAATGAAAACGCTAGCCAGGCTATGACAAGAACAAAAACATGCAATAGAAAAATCTTAATAGCCTTGTGGCCCATAAGTAGCCAATGTCCGGCGGCAAGCACTCCGCAAACTGTAGCAGTTATGATCCATTGTGAGCTGGTTCCTATGTCTATTGCACTGGTAAGAAATACGACAAGGCCCGATATGGCGGCAGCTCTAAATAGCTGCAACGTAAAAAACTGGCGCCTGTATACTGGCTGTAAGTTAATTTGTTTTAACGAAAACAATGCTGCTATGTTTTTTTTAAATGTGGGTATCATTGCACAAAATTAACTGAGCATCCGTTTTTGCTATGGCTTTTATTATTTCCTCGCCTTTTGCGTTTCCGGGCACTGTAAGCGATTCGTTGTTTGAAATACATTTATCTACAACTAAGACTATACTAAGTGAGAGCCCGCGGGCTTGAGCTATGGCATTAACTGTCTCAAGCCAGCTACCGAAGCGCAGAGGGGCAAAGATTACGATGCGGCTAACATTTGCATTTTGACTTCCAAGCGATTGAAGGTATTGTTCAAAGTCGCAGGCAGTTCCAAGTTTTTGGTCCCAAGCGTTGTCATTAATAGCCCGTTTAATGTCCTGTTGGTCAATGAGGCAATGGGCCTGATGAGAGGTGCTAGCCATAGCGTCGGTTCCAAATAGCATGCGAATCTGATTTTCCGACAAATAGTCGAGGTAACTCAGTAGTGCTCCTGCGACGTTATCCTCATGTCTATTAGCAATAAGATATACTGCCACATCTCCTTCGGGGATGGTGGCAGGCTCTGGGCGTCTTACTACTAGTTCGGAAGTTTTTGCGTAGGTCTTCCACAGTATCCTCGAAACGCCGTCGCTCGGGTCGTAGGGCTTTATGTCGAAGAGATCTCCAGAGCGGACATTGGAAAAATTGTCCATATCACCCGAGCGAGAGCTAGCAGCAATGATTGGTAGGTGTCCTATAGGGGCCAAGGCTGGAGATACTTCTACTGACGCATCGATATTAATCTTCCACT
>JADLFC010000182.1 GCA_020845775.1 Deltaproteobacteria bacterium | reverse complement strand
TACTTAAAGTAAGGCATTCATTAAGGATAAAAACAATAATAATATTAACCTATTATTTAACCTATTTTCCCAGCAATTCTGGGCGAAGCGTTTTGGGTCAGCAATTCTAGATTAAAGATTTAAGAAATGTCCTTGCTGAAACGAGTTTTAGTCCCAAATCAGTTACAAACTCCCTTTTGGGGTTAAGCGACACTTGACAGGCTTCCACACCGGGGAATTTACCGGCCAAGTACTTTAATGATGGTGATACAGAATCATCCGCAAGCTTGCTCTCTACCAATAGGATGGGGCTTTTGTTTTCGACTACGACAAAATCCACTTCCCTTCCGTCTACATCTCTAAAATACCGCAACTCGAGCTCCCTACCTTCTGTATCGAACTGAAAGTGAATCCATTTTAGGAGATGTGAAGCTAGCATATTTTCAAACCTAGCCCCTGGCTCTCGAATTAGTGACCAGTCGTAGTGGTAGTGCTTCTGTTCCTTCTTTACCGCGCGAATCCTTGGTGCCCCAAAGGGCAAAACGCGAAAAACTGCGTACATGCGCTCCAATATATCTATCCACCTAGAAACAGTCTGAAAGTTAAGCGACAAATCTTCTCTTAGGGAATTAATAGAAAGAGGACTACCGACTCTCTCAGGCAATGCAGTTATTAGCATCTCAAGCGACCCTAGGTCCTTAATGTTCTCAAGCTCACTTATCTCCTCTCTAATCAACCGATTGCGATATTCAGTTGACCATCTTCTCGCTCGAGCCTTAGAACCGCTAAGAAATGGCTCGGGGAACCCACCCAATTCAAAAAGCTGCATAAGATCATCTTGGCTATCCCCTCCGATTTCTGCAAACGAAAGAGGATGTAATCGCAAGTAATAGTATCTTCCCTGTAGTGAATCTCCACCGAAACGGTATAGGTCCAGTCGAGCGCTGCCAGTAACTAAAATTTTCTTTCCCGGGTGAAACTCATCAAAGATGCCCTTGAGATAATTTCGCCACTTCCTATACTTATGTATCTCGTCAAATACTAGGATATTGGAGTCCGGTAGAGTTCTCTTCAAAATCGCTTCACGTCCAGATGGAATATCCCAATTTAGATAACCTGCTGTCCCACCTAGAATTGCCTTGGCAAGAGTTGTCTTACCAACCTGTCGCGGACCACCAACAAACACCATCTTTATTTGAAGATCCTCTATGACCTTAGATGTCAAATAGCGTTCCATTTCGTTAGTATATTATGATGGATCGTAATATACAAGCGTGTATTTTACGGCCTATCATAAAAAAACAGCGACTAAATGGCTGCAATCTTTACAGGTTTATGTCGATGCAAATTTTTATGAATACTAGCGGCTAGGTATCAAGACTTAACCGCCAAACGCTCCTCCTCCTTTGCTATGGCAATGCGCGTATTTACGATGGCGTCGGCGCTGAGTGAGATAGCACCGATTCCTGCCTCTACCAAGAAAGTGGCAAAATCGGGGTAAGTGGAGGGAGCGTCGCCACAGATGCCGATATACTTTCCCTTTTTATTGGCAACCGAAATGACTTCCCGCACTAGTTTCTTTACCGCCTGGTTTCTTTCATCAAACAAATCCGCCACGAGCTCTGAATCTCGATCTAGACCTAAGGTAAGTTGCGTTAAATCATTGGACCCTATGCTAAAGCCATCAAAGACATCTAAGAACTCATCTGCGAGCAGGACATTGGAGGGGATTTCACACATTCCATAAATTTCTAAGCCATCCCTTCCCTGCACTAAGCCATACTGCGCCATGCACTCAATTACCTTTTTTGCCTCTTCTACCGTGCGACAAAATGGAATCATTAGCTTTAGATTCTTTAAGCCAAATATTTCGCGCACGCGAAGCATTGCCTGACACTCTAAGCCAAATCCATCCTTGTAACCTTCGCTATAATAACGAGAGGCACCTCGCCAACCAATCATGGGGTTTTCTTCATGAGGTTCGTATAAGTTACCACCCACGAGATGAGCGTACTCGTTTGACTTAAAATCGCTCATGCGAACGATCACCGACTTGGGATAAAAGGCCGCGGCAATTTTTCCCACACCTTGTGCAAGCTTATCTACGAAATAATCTTGCTTCTTATCATAGCCAACAGTTAAACGATCTATTTCGCGCTTTACCTCCGCATCCTCAATATTCTCAAACTCGATTAAAGCACGCGGATGCACTTTTATTGAACTTGAAATTATAAACTCCAGGCGCGCAAGGCCAACGCCATCATTTGGCAAAAACGATACCGCAAACACATTGTCGGGTGAGCCGACATTTAGACAAATCTTAGTTCTTGTGACAGGAAGCTTGCTAAGATCGCATTCGCTCTCCTCATACTTTAACAATCCCTCATAAACTCTCCCCAAATCGCCCTCAGCACAACAGGCGGTAATTTCCGCTCCCGATTGAATTTTGCTCGTTGCATTTCCCGTCCCCACCACACAGGGAATTCCCAGCTCGCGGCTCACGATGGCAGCATGGCTCGTCCTCCCGCCATGGTCCGTAATTACCGCCGCAGCCACCTTCATGATGGGTTCCCAATCCGGATCGGTAGAACTCGTCACCAACACCTCTCCCTTTTTAAATTTTTCAATCTCGGTAGCGGAGTGACTTACATGCGCCGCTCCCTGCCCTATTCCTTGCCCAATAGCACTACCAGTAGCAAGTAGCGGTCCCTTTTCTAAGAGTTTATACTGCTTGAGCTTAAGCACATCGCGCTGAGAAGTTACCGTTTCGGGGCGAGCCTGCACGATAAATAACTCATTAGTCTTCCCATCCTTTGCCCACTCAACATCCATCGGCGTGTATTTGCCCTTTAGCTTGCTATAGTGCTCCTCTATCTCGCACATCCATTTGGAAAGTTTAATTATCTCCTCATCGCTTAAAACAAACTTTGCGCGTTTAGCGCGCTCAACGCGCACTACTTCAGTAGCTGCTTTGTCGCGCTGTCCGTAAATCATCATCGTCTTTTTGCTGCCAAGCGTCTTTGAGATAATGGGCTTAAAATTCTGCTTTAATGTTGGCTTAAAAACAAAATACTCATCGGGATTTACTTGACCCTGCACTATGGTCTCCCCTAACCCATAGGTGCCGGTAATTAGGACTACGTCTTTAAACCCACTTTCGGTATCAACTGAAAAGCTCACCCCAGAACACGCTAGGTCACTTCGCACCATCTTTTGCACGCCAATGGAAAGCTGAACCGAGAAATGATCAAAACCTTGGTCCACCCGATAAGATATTGCGCGATCCGTAAATAGCGAAGCAAAGCAGCGCATGCAGGCCTGAAGCAGCTCCCTTTCGCCAGTTACATTTAAATAACTCTCCTGCTGCCCAGCAAAACTAGCCTCCACTAAATCTTCTGCCGTGGCGGAACTCCTTACCGCCACATCTAAATTTTCCTGGCCAAACTCTAGGCAAAGCCTGCGATAAGCACCGCATATGGCCTCTCCTACAACTTTAGGCATCTCGCTATGTAAAATTAGACGCCTCACCTTCTTGCCCCTTTGCTGTAGGTTTTCGATATCGGAAGTATCAAGGCCTTTAAGTGCACTTTTAATCTCTTCGCCTAAGCCACTCTGTCCGAGTAAGTAGCGATAAGCCCCAGTAGTTACCGCAAAGCCATTAGGGATATTAATACCCTTAGGCACTAACTGCTGATACATCTCCCCTAAAGACGCATTCTTGCCCCCCACGCGCGCGATATCTTGATAACTAATTTCCTTAAACCAAAGAATATATTCGCTCATTATTAATTAATCTCTCTAAGAAGCAACTAGCCACACACAGCTTTTCACAATTCGGCCACTATACACATTTTACGGATCATTAAAAATTATTGATAGCCCATACTACCCCAACATAACCGCAATAAAAACACTTGACAGATATGTATATAGCATACATATGTATACATATGAAAACAACTCTTAACATTGATGACGAACTTCTCAAAAGAGCCTCGCAACTAGCAGGAGTTAAGGAGAAAACTTTATTAGTTCGCATGGGCCTAGAGGCATTAATTGCCCGTGAAAGTAGCCGGCGGCTTGCAGAACTTGGAGGAACGCAGCCCCAGCTTAAAGTTGCTCCGAGACGTCGAGTCGGAAAGGCGCAGTGATTTTGGTCGACACATCGGTTTGGGTAGATCACTTTCGTCGGCGAAACGACGATTTATCTATTCTTCTCAGAGATGGACAGGTTGCCTGCCATGACTTCGTCATCGGAGAACTGGCCTGCGGAAATCTTAGGAACCGAAATATGGTCTTGCAACTTCTATCAGAAATAGCAAGAGCTGAGATAGCCAGTCACGTTGAGGTGCTGCTGCTACTTGAGGAGCGAAAACTTACTGGGAAAGGCATTGGCTGGATCGATGCTCATCTATTAGCTTCGTGCCTTATTTCCCATTTGCGCTTATGGACGAGAGATGCTGCACTAGCCAATGCGGCGGCATTACTGGGATGCCATTTTAGCGCGGGGCGATAGTTTGCAGGGCCTACTCATCATGAAAGCCATGTTGCTCCACCGAACCTTATCTCTAAAAACCAATTGCGAGCCGCTTACGCTTGCGGACGTTCCCATTCCCGAGCCCAAAGCAGGCGAGATCCTAATTGAAGTATCTGCCTGTGGAGTCTGTCACACTGACTTAGATATTATCGAGGGGAGAACTCCTCCTAGTTTCTTGCCAATCATACCAGGCCATCAAGTAGTTGGCCGCGTGGTTGCCTCAAATGCAAAGCCGCAAAAATTTAAAATTGGAGACAGGGTTGGTGTTGGTTGGATTTTTTCTTCTACGGGAGACTCTTCCGAAAATATTGCCGATACATTCAAGGCCACCGGACGAGACGCTAATGGTGGCTATGCTGAGTTTATGTGCGTTAGCGAAGATTACGCCTATAAAATACCTGACGTCTTTTCAGATATCGAAGCGGCACCGCTCCTTTGTGCGGGAGCTGTTGGTTATCGCGCT
This sequence comes from Deltaproteobacteria bacterium, assembly GCA_020845775.1. NCBI lineage: Bacteria > Pseudomonadati > Myxococcota > Myxococcia > Deltaproteobacteria bacterium. Next base: position 14,571 of record JADLFC010000182.1, on the reverse strand, counting down.
TTAAAATTGGTGGCAAATTTTAAAGATGGAAACGCTCTCGGGCTTATGGGCTTTGGCGGATCAAACCACCTGGTTCTCCAATTAGCAAGACATTTATACCCCCACTCTTCTATATTTGTCTTTGCGCGAGATGCTACGGAAAGGGCTTTTGCCCTAGAGCTCGGTGCGGCCTGGGCCGGTGATGTTGCCGAAGCTCCGCCGCAAAAGCTCGATGCCGTAATCGATACTACGCCGGCATGGAAGCCAGTCGTGGAGGCACTTACCCACCTAAAGCCCGGAGGACGACTGGTTATTAACGCTATCCGGAAACAAGATTCCGACAAGGAATATTTGCTCAACCTTTGCTACGAAAAACACTTATGGATGGAAAAGGAAATTAAATCTGTCGCCAATGTAACGCATTTTGATCTAGAGGATTTTCTTCCCGTAGCGGCACAAATTCCATTAAAACCACACGTGCAAACTTATGCACTTGGGGAGGCGAACAAGGCACTAGTAGACCTGAAGTGCGGAAGTATTCGCGGAGCTAAGGTTTTAAGGGCGTGTTGTCCAACCCGCCCTTAAACGTCGTTCAAGTTGCTAACTTTTTCAAGCGTACGCCGCTAATTTTCATTTTCATTTAAGGCACTTAACTTGAGCCATGTAATTAATACTTGAAAAGCCAAGAGGCTAGCTGGTAAAATAACCAGAGAAAAAATGAAAGATATTTAGGGCGTGTCTTCCGACACGCCCTAAAAGGCAGACGCCGAAGGCGCCTGCCAGTGCGTAGCACTGGGTTTATAGAGCATGAAATTCTCTATAAACTAAAAACAATAATAAGGGGATGTTTTTTCAAAAGAGACAAAAAATAAACCACGCAAGCGGTTGATTGGAAAACGCTAGCTTCCCGACAGTCCCATTTATCCTTAGTTAAAGAGGCTTAGTATATTATGAAGACAACCAGAAGACTGTGGTTTTTTGCAATAGTAGTTGCCCTAGCTTTTTCAGCCCCAGCTATTGCCGCAGAGCATCCTTTCTTAATTGTAAAACAGGACAAATTTACCGAGCTTCAGGGGCGCGCGTCTCAGCCACCCTGGAAAGAGATGAAGGCCACGGCTATTTCCATGGCAAATAGTTTAACTTATCCTGTTGCTGGAACAAAAATCGATAAGTCCAAGGCTATGATTAAGATTATGAATTACACGGCACTTGCCTACATCGTCGATCCAGCAAATAGAGTAACTTATAAAAATAAAATTAGGGATACAATTTCGCATTGGTCCACGCATTATCCGACGCTCGATCATGCTGTTTGGGCCGATACGGTTCTCGGCGGTTCGGCTTATTTTATGTCGGTAGTGGCATTAGATATTATCTATAACGATTTAACAACTACCGAGCGCACCAATGCCGAAAATATTTTGGCGGCAGCCCAAAACGGTTGGAACTGGCCGCTCAATCGCTATGGAGCGCCTCTGGCGTTTGCCTTATTTAAGGGCGATAGGGCTAGAATTGATTCTCTAAAACAATTGTATCGCAAAGAGATATTTCCTCCCGGCGATGGGAATCTAGCCGAGTCGCGGTATGTTACTGCCGATGGAGCTTATCCCGCTGGTATTAATTATTCTTGGCAGCGATTAGCTGGTGGACATGACTGCTGCCGGGCAGCGAAGGTGTACACCAGGTATGTTTTGGAGCATACGGGAGAGGACAGCTACTATTCTACATCGGTCATGCGCAATTTTAACCGATGGCTTTTTACTTTTGGAACTACACCATTTCGCACCCATACGGTATTTGGCGACACTGAAAATGCTATTACATTTAACGCTGGTAGAAATTATTTTTTAGACAGATACTCGGCTGAAAGTGCAGCGCTGGCATCATGGTATGTAAATGGCGCATTGCCGAATTCCGAAGCCTCATTATTTACCTACATACTTATGACCAAGCAATTGCCCCCTGGGCAAAAGCCCACCAGTCAAATCTTTAATGATGGCGGCGCGGCTTTTTGGGAAAAGAATTCATCGGAGCTGTCCTTAATGGGCGCAATGCTAAACCAAACAAATTCCGAGTGGCATACACATAAGGAAGTTAATAGCATTAACCTAATAGGTTACGGTGAATACCTTTTGGTAAATGCGGGCTATGCTGGTGCCATGAGCGTGTATGATGCGGGAGGTTTTGATCGCGCATGGATAGCTAGAAATGCTAATTCGGGGAATACGGTGCTTATCGACCGAAAAGATCACCTTGCAGATATTCCACCCTCAATCTCGCCCGTGCCTGGTGCGGGCGTGACCGAAGGCTTTGTGACCGCTGGCCTAGATTACGCTAGCGGGGATTCGGGCAAAGCTCTTCCTAACGGCAAACATCAGCGCAATTTTATCTTCATTCATCCGCAGGATGGAAAAAACGGCTATTGGCTCCTCTTTGACGAGGTTAACGCAATCAGTGCGGCGCTAACAACGGCTAATGTGCTTTTACATCCCAATTCTAACTCCTTCACAACCATTGCCAGCGAAAAAGAGTATCAATGGAAGATAAACGGCCCATTCAAGCGCCAAACTAAGGATACTTTTATTAGCATCTTTTTAGGAACTAGCCCAAAAGCTCAGAGCGTATTGCTCAAGGATAGCGTATGGGTGAGGCGCGATGGCTATATCATAAATAAATATCTCGATGCGACTTTTGCTACGGATGCTTTGGGCAAGGCCAATATCGCGACGGTTTTGTTTCCCCATGACCCTACTCACGCCAAGGCCAATATGGTTCGCCTTTCAGGGAACGGTTTTACCGGTGCAAGTATCGATCACGGAAACTCGATACTCGACTTTGCCCTCGCAAACTCTTCTACCGGCACAGTCCAGCATGGATTAGTTTCTTTTAAGGGGAAGGCCAGCGCTTATCGGCTTAACAACGGTCTGCTTTCTTTCTATTTCGTGCGCCAGGGAACGTCCTTTAATGATGGAACATCTCAACGGCGCGGATTTAGCTCGGCGGCCAATGTTAGCGTTTATATGAAAAATACTGCGGGCAAGATAATATCGCCGGGTACAAATGTTACTTTCTATTATCCGGGGCTTACAGGCGTTAACCTTAACGGCCAGACTTTTTCGGGCGCAACGGTTTCTATTCCCGCTGGCACTCATGATATTTCGCTAGTCGTAGGTCAAAACCTGCCGCCGGCGGCGCCGAAAAATTTGCACGTAGTGCAGTGAGGACGGGGTCAGGATTAGGATAGTGGCGAAGCCTTTGTAGGAGAGGTATAGGTTTTCCCTCATTCAAAATGGAGTAGAGAGATGTTAGTCAATGTTTTTGCGGGTGATGCAGTGCGCGCAATTTTTGCGGGGGTGCTGTCTTTAGCTCTAAGTGTAGTTGTGCCTAGCTTGGCGCAGGCGGTGGAGACTCCGCGGTGTTCGGATGGCATAGATAACGACCTGGATGGGAAGAAGGATTTTCCTGCCGATCCAGATTGCATAGCGGCTTTTGACGAAAGTGAAAATGGCGATCACCCCTTTATTATTGTTACTAAAGATCGCTATGCCGAATTGCGGACTAGAGCGGCAAGTGCTCCTTGGTCGGATTGGAAGACTAAGGCAATTAGTGACTGTAAGAGTCACGTTATTAGAAGTGGTGTAGAAGCCCATCAGATTGCCGATGATATTACGATGGTTATTAACGGCTGCTCATTAGCTTATATTTTAGATCCGGCGAATAAAGGCATTTATACTCCAAGATTTAAGACTGCGATGGACGCCTGGAGTACGGTTACTTTACCCTATGAGATGAATTTTGGCACGAAGCCCTGCACTAATGGGCTTATCATGTCCTTAACTGGGCTAGATATTTTCTACGATGAGATCGATTCCATTACCAGGAGTAAATATGAAAATACTCTTGATAGTCTTTGCGACACCAATAAAGTTCCTCGGGTGGGAACTTTTAGTCCGGGCGCAGAGGCGGTATGGAATATATATAAGAAAAATGCCAGCGGAGTATTGACTTACATTAATCAATACGACGATGTCATATTTGGAAGCGGCGGGATGATATCTTCGGATGGATTTTTTAACGATGGCCCGATGTATGGTTGGACTCGGCATCAGTTCCCAAATAGCTTAGCTACGGGGATATATTTTGATATCGTAACCTTTAGTGGGCATAGAAACTATTACGCCGATTCGCGGGTTAGGGATTTTTATGATTGGCTTTTTCACTTTGGCGCAAGTCCACCTCTGACTCATACGGTTTTCGCCGAGGCAAGAATTGGCCATTACGATGCCAATGGTATGGGGGAATCCCTACTATTGTGGATATCGGAGAGGTGGTCTGAGGAGATTAACCGACATTCTGCTTGGATGGTAAACGAGTTAAAGCGAAGCCCCAAATACACGCTCTATACTTACTCTCTGATGAAAAACCCGCTGCCATCACCGCTTAAACCTACGAGCAAAATCTATTTTAAGGGAGGTGCGGGCTTTTGGGAGAGAAATATTTCAAGGCAATCCCTAATGGGTGCCCTCTGGTCACAGACGCGAACGTCGCAACATTCGCGTAAGGAGCCAAACAACCTTAATATCATGGGGTTTGGGGAGTACATGTTAGTAAATGCCGGATATGCCAGATGGGGTGAGTCCTGCAAAGACAATACTACTGGTATCGTGTGGCCGTGGAATTGGTTTAGAGAAGATCCCAAGTCAGAAAATACGATTACTATCGGAACGAACGAGATATTTGGCATAGTCACTAATGGAGTGAAGGAGGGCCTTGTGTCGGATTTGTTTGACTATGCCAGTGGCGATTCGGGAAGTGCCATTCCGAATGGCACCCACCAGCGAAACTTTATAATGGTTCATCCCGAAGCCAATGAGAATCAAGGTTATTTTGTGCTATTTGATGAGGTGCACTCAAGTAGTCCAAGTCAGGAGGCTTTTATGCATTTGCACCCTAACTCTTTTGGGCCTACGACTATTGCAGACGGCAAGGAGTACCGTTTTACCATTGATATGATTACCGCCGAAAACCAGAAGCAAGAATATCTCTCTATCTTTTATGGAACTGCGCCCGCGGCAGTCACTTTTCCCAACGGCGGCATCGCCTTTGCCCAAAAGGAAGACGGTTGCTACACGGCGAAGTATCCCAAGGCAAAGTTTGTAACTAATGCGCAAGGGAATAAGAGTATGGTTACGGTTCTTTTCCCCCACGATATAAGTCATCCCAAGGCTAACATGACGAGGTTAAGCGGAACTGGTTTTTCGGGGGCAAGAATTGATCATAGCACTAGCTCAGATTACGCAACCGAATCAGATGGTGCTGCGGTGGTAAGTCCTTTAAGTGGAGTAAACTACCAAGGCAAAGCCTCGTTGTTTCGCGCCAGCGGAACGAGTAACAAATTTTACTTCGTTCGCCGCGGTAGAAGCTTTAGCATGTCAAATGTTGGATTTACTTCAAGTGCGGATGTTAGCGTTTACATGCGGGGGCAAACGGGAAAAATCGTATCGCCCGGAGCAACGGTGACATTTATGTTCCCAGGGATTACCGGCGTAAAGTTAAACGGCGGTAGCGACCAGGGTGCCAGTCTCTTTATCCCGGCAGGTACGCATGATGTTTCCCTAGTAGTAGGTCAAAACCCGCCACCTGCAGCGCCGAAAAATTTGCGGGTAGTGCCGTGAGGTAGTGAGTGGTCTTGTCCCGAAAAAGCGCCACTTCTAACAAGGGAAGATAAAAACCGCGCGAAGCCGAGCTGCGTGGGCGAGCTCGTTAGACGAGTCAACGAGCTAGGGCTGCACTTGAGAGCCTTAGAATTCGGCGTTTATTTTGGTAAAAGTTAATGGCTATTAGCTTGCGTCTGTGAGTAATAGTTGCGAATCCTAAAAGCGCTCTGGTAAAATAGCAATAGGAAGAAGTGAAGTTTATCGTCAGTCATTAAATATCGTGGAACATTATGACAACCGTTATGAGATTTTGGCTTTTTGCTGCAGTAGTATCTCAAATTATTCTCTTACCTGCTTATGGGCAGCCGGTCTGGCAACAGGTGCCGGTAAGAACAAAAGCGCAAAAAACAGCAGGAGTGGGCGGCGGAGAGGGTATGCAATCTATTAGATACATGGCTTACGCGCCGTCGAGTCACAATATCGCGTTTATGGTTAACGATATGGGCTATATCTGGAAGAGTACAGATGGTGGAGCTAGTTGGCAGAAAAAAAATAAAGGTTTTTTACCCATCTCTGTGCGCTATGTGGCGGTTGATCCATCTGACCCTCAGAGAGTTTTTGTCGTTTCAGGCATGCACAGTTGGGAAGATGTCACAGCTATCGGAATTCATAGAAGCACTGACGGAGGAGAAAACTGGAAACTGGTCAAACAATCCGACTTCAAAGGCGCTTTCGGCACGATGAGGCATGGTAATCTTCTTGCCTTTAGCGGAAGTACCATTTATGCAGCCACTGCCAAAGAAGGTATTTTAAAATCCACTGATAGTGGTAATTCTTGGGCTCCCTATTCCTTATCAGGCCACAGTGTGCCAAACATACAAATTGATCCAGCTGATCCAACCATACTTTACGCCTCCAGCCAGACAAATAATTTGTTGTATAAAATTGCTAATAACGGAGCCAGTGTCAGTAAAATCGGCATTGGTCTTCCCAAATATCCGAATCATTTTGTTATTAATCCCAAGAATCGTTTGATCATGTATGCTGTTGCCTACGATAAAGGTGTTTACAAATCTACTAACGGAGGAGAAAACTTCTCTTCTCTAAATAGCAACTTCACTCCTGCTGCCAATTTCAGCGGTTACCCAGCCCTTCATATAGCCATTAGTCCGGCCGATCCAAGTTATCTTTATGTCAGTTTGTATCACTATGATTATTCCGAAAAATCGGCCACTTTTTACTACACCAATGACGGCGGGGCCCATTGGTATGAACCTCTTAGTATGGATGAAAAAAACCCGGCCGGGTGGGTAAACGGTTCAGGGCATGGTATCTGGAACAACGCTGGCCGTGAGAACTGGCATATTAGCCCCACTGCGCCACACCCGACGGATAGAAATATTGCTTTGGCCGTAGGCGGTTTTAACCACTATGTTGAAAGAACTACTGACGGTGGCGCTAATTGGAGGTATTCTAACGCTGGGTATACTGGCGGTCATGTGGGATACCAGCCTATGCAAGCTTACACGACTCCGTTCGTTTGGGATAAGAACAATTCCCTTAGATTTATGATGCTAGAGAATGATTATGGGGGCTGGCTCACCATGGATGGCGGCAGCTCTTTTTCATATAATGGAGCTCGTCACGACACTACTCCTGATATTCGCTCCTGCGCCGGAGCTTTCGACCCGTCTATAGGATCACAAACGATTGTTGTTGGAATTGGACCTAATCCAGGCGGAGGTAGAGACGTAAATGGCGATGGGAAGATCGATACGTTGGATAAACAAGACGGCCAAATTATCGCCGTATCCAATGATAATGGGACGACATGGACTACCAACCCAGATACAAAGAGAACAGGCACTTGGTCGGCAGGCATCTTTCAATTCATAGCGTTTAACTCCCAAGACCCAAATATAGTTTATGCCGATAATCTAAAAAGCACAAATAAAGGGAATACTTGGACTCCTATTGTAAGACGCATTGCCGCCATGTATCCTGGCAACGGAAATATCGTTTACTCTTTCCAAGGGCAAACAATTTTTAAATCGATCGATGCCGGCAAGACCTGGCCAAGCTCATATCCTGCTGTGGTTTCAAACGACATTAGAGGTATTGCCATTCATCCTAACAACCCCGATAAAATATTTGTTGCCGCTGGAGACAAAGGACTTTACATTATAAACGGCAGTGTTGTTACCTTAAAAAATGCCGCTAATGGCTTGGTTAATATCGGCGCCAGAGCGGTTGCGGTAGATCCGAAGAACCCGGACGTGGTATATGTTAGTATCAATCGTGCCAGTATTAACGCCCCTCAATCTGTGTTTCGCTCAATAGATGGGGGTAATACCTTCGCGGATGTTTCAGGGAATTTAAGCCCGTTAAATGTTGACACTATATCAGTTGATCCGCACACAAGGTATGTATATGCAGCAAGCTCTGCCGGCACGTGGAAACTTCCGCCGCCGGGGACAAGCGATTCTATACCCCCTGCGGCACCTACGGGATTAAAGGTTATGCAGTAGTCTGGTCTTGCCAAATCTGACGATAGCAAGCATCAAAAGACATTGAATATCCTGAGCGCTGTTTATACATTTACAAAAATCCTTTTTGTAAATGTATAAACAGCAAGCACGTAAGTGCTTGCCACTAAACAACAAATACCGTTTTTAAAAAGTGAAATATTTAACTTACTTTTTAGAAACGGTATAAGCTCTTAATTCCCAAATATGTTCCACCAGCCCTTGTTGGGGCGATTTTTGCGCGGTTGTGGTGCTTGGCGTGTGCTGGGATAACGAGGCTTTTCGTAGATAGGTAATACGTGGCCGGCGCAACAGTTACATTTATCTTTCCAGGGTTAACGGGCGTAAAGTTAAATGGCGGGACCACGCAGGGTGCTAGTCTTTTTATCCCGGCAGGTACACATGATGTTTCGCTAGTGGTAGGTCAGAACCCACCGCCGGAAGCGCCGCAGAATTTGCGGGTAGTGCAGTAAAACTGCGAAATTGTTGCTGCCGTAGTCTTTCTCTCTGGACTTGGCCCTAGAGCTAAATTGACTTCTTGTGCCGCACAATATCTCCCTGCACCAAATAGACAACATCCTCAGCGATATTCGATGCTAAATCAGCTATCCGTTCCAAATTTCTCGACACAAAGAGCAACAAAAAAAATTGTTCGGCATGCTCCGACATCCGTTGGACTTGTGCCAGAGCCCACGCATACATATTAGCATGCAATACATCTACCTCATCATCAACTGACAATACCTCTCGAGCAAGCGATGGATTCAACTCCACTAAAGACAGCAGACTTTTTCTCAGCATCAGCTTAACTTTCTTTGCCATAGTTTGCACGTCACCCGGCACATCTATAGCATGCCCCCGGCAAAAGCTCTTAGCTCTTCGCCCTATGCTCTCCGCTAAATCTCCTATCCGCTCCAGGTCGTTATTAATCTTCAAAACTGAAACAATAAAGCGAAGATCTTGGGCAACGGGTTGATACAAGGCTAGCAGTTTTAAGCAGTCCTCCTCTAACTCCACTTCTCGCTCATCAACAACACTATCTCCTTGGATCACCTCCTCAGCAGCTTCAGGGTCTCGTGCGGCCAGGGCATCGATGGCCCGTCGCAATTGGCTCTCTACCAGCTCCCCCAGCGCAACTACCTTACTTTTCAGCGCCTCTATTTCCATTTGTAAATGCTTACTCATATCTGCAACACCATGTTCTCAAGGTCTATCAACCGAAACGCCCGGTTATATAGTCCTCCGTTTGTTTTTTGCCCGGCTTAGTAAATATAGTTTTCGTGCTATCAAACTCGATTAATCTACCCTCATAAAAAAACGCGGTATAATCCGAAACTCGCGCTGCCTGCTGCATATTGTGGGTAACTATAACTATAGTGTACTTGCCGCGCAGCTCGTCAATCAGGTCTTCGATCTTATCAGTCGACCTAGGATCTAGCGCGGAGGCGGGCTCATCCATTAATAATATTCGCGGATTTACCGCCAGCGCCCGCGCTATGCACAGCCGCTGCTGCTGCCCACCCGAAAGTGACAATGCGCTTTCCTGCAAGCGATCTTTTACCTCATCCCACAAATTAGCTTTTTTTAAACTACTCTCCACTATTTGCTTGATGCTAGATTTATCGCGCAGGCCATGAATGCGCAAACCGTAGGCCACATTTTCAAATATGGACTTGGGAAAGGGATTCGAGCGCTGAAATACCATCCCCACATTCTTGCGAAGCTCCACCAAATCGATATTGTTTCTAGCAATATCCTCTCCCTCAATACAAACTTCCCCTTGCATGCGAGTGCCTGGAGTCAAATCATGCATGCGATTTAGAATTCTTAAGAAAGTTGACTTTCCACAACCGGAGGGGCCGATTAGGGCAGTTACCGCTTTGGCTGGAATATCTAGCGACATATTAAAAAGCGCCTGAACTTCGCCATAGAAGAAATCTAGTTGTCGCGCACTTATAGCGACATCCTTTTTCCCTTTTTCAGCTGCTAGTGAATTGCTACTGGTCATCTCCTAATCTTACACCCTACTAAAAACGATATCGCCTCTCCAATTTGCGCCGTAAAAAAACAGCTACAGCATTCATTCCCAACAGCAAAACGAGCAACACGATTATACCAGCCGCAGCATTAGCGTGAAAGCCCGCTTGCGGTCGCGAAATCCAATTAAATATTTGAAGGGGAAGGACGGTAAAAGGCGAATTAAGACTATCGGGAAGAAAGGCCATATAGGTTATAGCGCCAATAGTAATTAAAGGCGCTGTTTCTCCAATAGCTCGCGAAAAGGCCAATATGCATCCCGTTAAAATTCCAGGGAAGGCAACTGGCAACACTTGATGCCTAATCACTTCCCAACGCGTAGCGCCTAAGGCAAAAGCTGCCTCGCGCAAAGAGTGCGGAACTCGTTTAATTGCTTCCCGCGATGACATAATAATTATCGGGAGCACCAACAACGCCATGGTAAAGGCCCCGGCCAAAAGGCTGCGCTCCAAGTGAAAAACTCGCACAAAAAGTTGTAAGCCCAGCAAACCATAAATTATCGATGGCAAGGCCGCAAGATTGGCTATGTTATGCTCGAGTAAACGGGTAAAAGCATTGTTTCGAGCGTACTCCTCAAGATAGATTGCCGCTCCCACACCAATCGGAAGACTGATAATAGCTGTAAGCAACATTAAATATAAGCTGCCTACCAGAGCCACCAACAACCCGGCACTTTGTGGTCTTCGCGAGGGATAACTTGTAAGAAAGTCAAGGCTTAAGCGATGCCACCCATCGGCAAAAATATCAACTAATAGGGCCCCTAGCATTAATAGACCCAGACCTACGGAAAAAAGACATGTGGCATAAAAGATAGCTTCGCCGAATTTTCCCTGCCGTCGAACCATATCGCAAACTAGCCCCTATACACCTGCTGAAACCTTCCCCTAATCCACAAACTAATGCCGTTTAGGAAATAGGTAAGTACAAAGAGAGCACCCCCCAAGGCAAATATGGTCTTGTATTCGAGCGTCCCGTGAGGCGTGTCGCCCAATGACACTTGTACGATAAAAGCCGTAATAGTCTCAACTGGCTCGAACGGATTTAAGGTCATTCGCGGCTGTTGACCTGCGGCAATAGTTACGATCATGGTCTCTCCCATGGCCCGAGACATTGCTAGGACACAAGAAACCAAAATCCCAGCCAAAGCACTGGGGATCTGAACTCTAAAAATAACTTGCAACTTTCGCGATCCCAGAGCGTAAGCCCCTTCTTTTAAACTCTTGGGCACCGTATATAAAGCATCTTCGCTTAGCGATGCTACCATGGGAAGGATCATTACTCCCATTACAATTCCGGGACTCAAGGCATTAAAACCCGATAGACTCGGAATTACCGTGCGAAGTAAAGGCGTCACAAAGAGAAAGGCAAAGTAGCCGTACACAACGGTAGGGATTCCTGCCAGAATCTCCAGTAATGGCTTAAGAATATCTCTCTCCCAAGGGCGCGCAAATTCGCTTAGATAAATCGCCGTGATTAACCCAAGCGGAATAGCAACGACCAAGGCAATAAAAGAGACTAAAAATGTTCCGCATAACAGTGGAAGAATTCCAAAACTCTTCTTATAAAAAAGCGGAGTCCACTCCGTTCCCAAAAAAAACTCGCCAAGCGACACCTCCTCAAAAAAACCTATGGCCTCATAAGCAAGAACTATAATAGTAAGCGCGGTCGTCGCTATAGATACACTGGCACATAAAAACAACAAGAAGTGCATCAAATCGTTTCTAAGCTTCTTGCCAAAAAAGAAAGTGCTCTGGCGCAAAGGTGTTCTCGGTGATTCGCTCATTGTTTATTTAGGCTATCGAGCATTAGGTCTGCTAGGCTCACATTGGGCTTTTTAGCGAGTTCTGTAGCATACACTGAGCCTGTAATTACCCCTTCAAGTCTTTTTCTGGCAAGCTCAGCCACCTTTTGGGGAAGTGGAACATATCCAACCTCTTTTGCAAGCTCTGCGGCATTATTTAAATAGAAACTCACAAAACTACTAACCGGACGCCTATCTAACGCCCCCTGTCTCACGTAAATAAACAAGGGGCGGGCTAACGGCTGATATATGCCGTCTTCCACGTTACTCAAGCTCGGCAATTGCGGCCCCTTGCCATTATCGTCCAAGCCGTCATCAACCGCTACTGCCTTAAGTTTTTCCACATTTTCGATGTAATAGGCAAAACCAAAAAATCCAAGTGCATTTTTGTCATTGGCCACACCCTGCACCAAGATATTGTCGTCCTCACTAGTGGTGATATCGCCTCGGCTGGCGCGCTGTTCCCCTACGATGACTTCTGTAAAATAATCGAAGGTCCCAGAGTCGACACCTGGAGCAAAAAGCGATATTCGTTCGCTTGGCCAATCGCCGCGAATTTGATTCCAATGCGTAATCTTTCCCTGAGCTGCTGGCTCCCACAATTTTTTTAGCTCTGCAACCGTCATGGATGTCGCCCAATCATTTTGAGGATTTACCACTACGGTAAGCGCATCAAAGGCCACGGGAAGCTCAACATAAGAAATGCCATTCTTAGCACATAATTCTACCTCTACCGCTTTAATTGGCCTAGAAGCATCAGAAATATCCGTCTCAGCAGAGCAAAACTGCTTAAACCCACCGCCCGTTCCTGACACTCCTACGGTAATTTTAACTTCCCGCGAGACTCCACCAAACTCCTCGGCAACAGCCTCGGTAATGGGATACAAGGTACTCGAGCCATCTATCTTAATTACACCTGTATCCGTGCTCGCCGGCGCGGAATACGCACTTAAGGCAGGAAAGCACAACCATATCGCCATAACACTTATTTGCTTTAACGCTCTCATAACGCAATTCATCCTTTAATACCTACTCTCGTAAACATTACAGAAGTTCATTACTAGAAATCTACCTGAAACCTCATCGTAAGTGCTTGCGCATCACCCAAATCATCCTCATCACTATGAATAAGGTTTAGCATGATTCTAGCATTGGGATGTAAATACCAATTAAGCCCCAAAGTATAGTCGAGAAGTTTTCCGCCGCTAATAATGCTATCCTCTAAATCGATTTGCGAAAAACGCGCTGCAAGCTCCCACGCACCTAAACCAGGCTCACTGGCTATGTAATCCCTTAATGGATGCACCCTATCAAACACGCCCTCGCCCTTCTTGTATGGCCTAGTCTCGCCGGTTAGAAAGTAACTAACCATTACGTAAAACGAAGAGAGGTCTGCATCTGAGGCATCGATCGTGTTTACCAACGCCTGAACATATTCACTCTGCACGGACAAGGATTGTAGGACTAAAGCTAACTCTGCTCCAACCAGGTTTGCCGATTCTGCCGCTACGTCATTCGTATCTACAAAGCGCGGAGCATCGTGAATTTCCGGGCGTGTCCGAAACCTTAATGAATCACTTCCAATATTCTTATACGAATAGGCTAAACCTAAATGAACCAGACTTTTTCCTTCCTGGTAGTAATAGGGCAATGCGGCAATTCTACCCGTAAGGTTATAATTTTCATCGCCACTTCCCTCCCCAAACTCATCCACCTCTTTAAATGCTCCCGCAGATAGAACTAGCTTTTTATCGAGAAGCGCATTTTCCGCCCTAATACCTGCATTAAAAGAAGGTATTAGCGCGCTAGTTAAACCTCTCTCTAAAAACGTTATGAATCTACTACTAGTAAGCTCCTCTAGGCCGAACGGCTCTTTTTGATGACCCACCCGCAGGCTGTTTACTAGCGGCACACCTTTAAGACCTAGCCATACATCCTTAAACTCAGAATCTCCGCCAGCAAAATCATACTCCGCCTTATATTCTAAATTATAAATTGACCCAGCAGTATATAGACGAGCAGTGCGAAATTCCACACTATCCTCTAACTCTCCAACTCCCGTCTCCTCATCCTCCAAAGCCTCGTCCGCGTCTAGCCAAAAGGTCCAATCGTTATAAATTCTCCCACCCACTTTTATTGAAATATTCTTGTCGTCCGATTCATATCTAAACCCGTCTTTCCACTGCGCTGAAAGAGACTGAGCTTCCGCCGTACCAGCCCTTTCAGAGAAAAACACAACACACAAGGCAAATACTCTTAAAAGTGTCCTACAGTGATATCTCACGAAATTTTTCTCCTCGTTTAAAAAACATCAAAGTAATAGCGTCGTAGTGAGGGATAAAACAGAATTGTTAGAAAAATATTACGATTTGGTTAGAAATCAAATTAAATATAACCTCCAAGAATTATAGTCACATAACTGTGGTTGAGCCCCAGCTAATCTAATTGCAGACCCAAAGCGAAACTAACACGAAATTAGCACTTGATTATTCCTTCGCAGTACGAGAGAATAACTTAATACGAGTTCTGACCTCTGGTCACTGTTGTTTGCTTGTTTTTTGCTGTGCGCTTT
>JADLFC010000181.1 GCA_020845775.1 Deltaproteobacteria bacterium | reverse complement strand
AGGGAGGTTAAGGCAGTGCGACTGATTAAAGTTGGGGCGGCAGCGCTAAATCAGACCCCAATTGCTTGGGGTGAGAATCTCGATAACATAGTAAGGGTTATAGAGCTGGCTAAAGGTCAGGGGGTTGAGGTTCTGTGTTTGCCGGAGCTCTGTATAAGCGGATACGGTGTGCAGGATTTTTTTCACTCCACCGGAGTTTTAGAAGAAGCGCTGGCCAGTTTGGTTGAGCGCATAGTGCCGATCTGCGAAGGAATAATCGTTAGCGTTGGCCTTCCCATGTACTGGCAGGGAGCGCTTTATAATTGCACTTGTGTCGTTGCAGATAGGGAAATTCAGGGGTTTTATGCCAAGCAGAATCTAGCCGGCGATGGCGTACATTATGAACCGAGGTGGTTTAAATCCTGGCCCAGCGGATTTGTTGGAGAAGTTGCCGTTGCTGGAGCTAAATATCCGATAGGCGATATCTACTTTGAGATTGACGAAATAGTTATTGGCATAGAAATTTGCGAAGATGCGTGGGTGGCAAAGCGTCCTGGACGCCACCTAGCAGCAGTCGGAGCGGATATTATTTTAAACCCCAGCGCATCTCACTTTGCGTTTGGGAAACACGAGGTCCGCCGCGATTTAGTTAGCGAGGGCAGTCGGGTTTTCGGAGTCTCTTACTTGTACTCCAATCTTTTGGGAAACGAAGCCGGTCGCATAATCTACGATGGCGATTGCATGATCGCAACTTTGGGAAAAATCGTGGCAGAAGGACAGCGGTTTTCGCTCAATCCAGTCGAATTGACAACGGCGATTATAGACATAGAGGCGACGCGAATGGCTCGAGCTAAACTTTATGCGTTTAAGCCAGAAGCCGCTGCCAGAATGGTTAAAGTTTGCGATGGCCGCATTAAACTTGGCAGAGATATTGTTAGCGGTTTAGATCCGAGAACACCTCTTGCAAAAGCTACGACCAAGTACGATGAGTTTATTGCCGCGATTACGCTCGGACTTTTTGATTACTTGAGAAAGAGCAAGCTAAAAGGCTTTGTAATTTCGCTTAGCGGTGGCGCAGATTCTAGCTCCGTCGCCATGTTGGTGTGGCTCATGGTTAGACGCGCCGTTAATGAGCTCGGCGTAGAAGGAACATTTGCGAGATTGGGGTGGATGAGGGGAATGAATGCAGCGGCTATTGCGAATAATGACCTACTAAATAAAGTCTTAACATGCGTTTTTCAAGGGACGAAGTTCAGCTCCAAGGAAACTAGGCAGTCGGCTGCCACACTAGCAAGTGCTATAGGCGCTCAGTTTATTAGCTGGGACATAGATGCGCTCGTGGGAGATGTTGAGAGAAACGTAGGTTCGGCCTTAACAATAGATCTAAATAGCAGTGGCGAAGATTGGGCTCTATCACGAGAAAATGTTCAAGCGCGAGTCAGATCCCCCGGAGTGTGGATGGTGGCGAATTTGTCTGGCAAGATTTTGCTAGTGTGCTCAAATCGCAGCGAAGCAGCTGTTGGATATGCTACTATGGATGGGGATACTAGTGGCTGTATAAATCCTATCGGTGGAGTTTCAAAACATTTTTTACTCGAATGGCTTATGTGGATGGAAAAGCGCGAGGATTTGCCAGCAGAAGTTCGCGATGCTTTATGTTTGGTCAATAGTCTTAAGCCCTCAGCGGAGCTAAGAGCAGGACAGCGAGATGAGGACGACTTAATGCCGTACGATGTGCTAGATAAAATCGAGCAACTAGCCGTTGAAAAAAAACTTTGTCCGGTAGATATTTTGCGACTTTTAAGCGAAGAGTTTTCCGAAGAACGCGTTGAGAAATTGGGCGAATGGATTGAGAAATTTTTTCGCTTGTGGGCGCGTAATCAGTGGAAGAGAGAGAGGTTTGCCATTTGTTTTCATGTCGATGACTATAGCTTGGATCCAAAGACGGCTTGTAGGTTTCCGGTGCTTTCAGGTAGCTTTGCAAAGGAGCTAGAAGCCTTGCGCTCGGAGATAAAAAGACTTAGTTGTGAAAAGTAGTACAGCTTACTTTTTCTCTAGCTCTCTTAGTAAATTTGGATCTTTGCTGCGGAGCATGGATTGAACTACGGAGTGCATCCATATTAGACAGGCAGCGGAGAGGATGAACATAAACATCCAGCAACTAGTCCAGAGACCTGTAAATTTAAGCAGATATCCAAATATTATTGGGCAGAAAAAGCCGCCTAAGCCGCCCAATGCGCCAACTAAACCCCCTACCACACCTACCTCCTTGGGGAAGTAATCGGCAATGTGCTTAAAGACCGCAGCTTTGCCTATGCCCCAAATGATTCCTATTGTTATTACGAGTATGCCAAAAATCCAGACGTTAGCCTGAAAATAAATCCTCGTAATTCCTTGTGCTAATAGTTGCTTTTTGACAACCGTATCCCCAACTTTAACCATCGGCTTGTGCCAAGACTGTTTTGTAGGCCATATGAGAATATCAGCGTTCTCGTCATAGTTCACGGATTCCTTGGCCGCTAGTTGATACGTAACATTGCTTACAACAATTTCACTGTCAGTAACGCTAGCAACTACACCAGCTTTTTTTGCCATTATTCCGGCACCGGGAGAATAGCTCTCTAACCTGGGCACGGTGAGCATCAACGAAATAATTAAGGAGGAGCCAAGAACCCAATACATGACTTTTTGGGCTCCGTACTTGTCAGAGCACCAGCCACCTAGCGCGCGAATAACGCCAGACGGGAAGCTAAACCAAGAGGACCAGTATCCAGCTGTGACTAGAGATACCGTATAGACGTTTACAAAGTAAGGGAGCAGCCATTGGCTAAAAGCTACAAAGCAGCCAAAAACTAAGAAGTAATACAAACTAAAGCGCCACACTCTCATTCTCCTTAATGGCTGAAGCAGCTCAGACAAAGTTTTGTTTGCTTGGCCCTCGGGAAGTTTAGTTTCAGTGAACAGGAAGAATACTATTCCCGTAATAAACAGAGAAGCAGCGTATATTTTCGGAAGCTCTCGCCAAGCTTCGAGATTAGTTGCATGATTTGTGAGATTGTTTAAAAGCCGTGGTCCAACTAAAGTGGTAAGTGCCGCGCCAGCGTTCCCAGCACCAAAAATGCCCAATGCAGTGCCTTGGTGCTCTTTTTTGTACCAAATGGAAGAGTACGCAATGCCTACGGCAAAACTAGTTCCCGCCATTCCAAAACCCGCACTAAGCAACGCGAATGACAAAAAGGAGTTCGCGTATGAAAGAAAATACATAGGAACCGCGCTAAGGAGTAGAAGTAAGCCGTAGACCATGCGCCCACCAAACTTATCAGTTAGGATTCCCAGCGGTATGCGAAAGATTGAGCCGGTTAAAATAGGAATGCCAAATAGCCACCCCATTTGAACTGTCGTCCAGTCGAACACGCCGTTATCCACCAAGAATGTCACCAATACGCCGTTAGAGGTCCAGGCTGCAAAGCAAATGGTAAAGGCAATAGTGTTTAAAAACAGTATTCGATGCGACTTATTCCACGTCATTCAAAAAACTCCCTTTGTTTAGGATGAACAAAACGGCGAAATACTAGCGTTAAACGCGGCAAATCGCCAGAGTAAAGTTCAGCGAGATAAACCGTTTTCAAAAAGTAAGTTAAATATTTTACTTTTTGGAAACGGTATTTGTTGTTTGTTGGTAACAACACGAGAATACAGTGGTTTTCCCGGAAGGGAAGCACGGTATATATGCGAGTGGTAGATCTGCTTTAAATATTTCATAGCTGGAGATGCAAAGAGGTGATTACAAATTAAGTTAGTTTTTGCGGCTCAGCATTGCCTAGCGCGAAGTCAAGCCAGTTCTCTCGATTTATAACTTCCCAAGTTGAATCTGGGTAAGCATTTAAGAATGTTTCGGGCTTTCGCGCTTTAGCTTTTTGGTACTTGATTTCAAAACCCGAAAGTTTGCCGCCGCTTTCTTCCACGTAGTCAATTTCGGCACCAGTATAGGTGCGCCAAAAATAACTAGAGCTTATTTTTTCGTTATAGGCATTTTGCTTTATGCGCTCGCTTATAAGAAAATTTTCCCACAATCCCCCTTGATCGTTTCGGTTGAGAAGGGAGTTAAAGTTCTCGACTACGGCATTTCGCATGCCTAAATCGCAAAAGTAGTACTTTTTGCTTTTGCTTACTTCTTTTCGCAAGTTTCGACTGAATCCAGAAAGGCTAAATAGAACAAAGCTCTTTTCTAGCAAGTCGATATATCTTGCAACGGTCTCCTTACTTATGTTGAGAGAGTTACTTATTTCATGAAGAGAAACCTGGCTTCCGACCTGAAACGACAATAATTTTAGTAAGGCGCGAATTTTTGCGGGATTGCGCACGTCGGCAAGCGTTAGGATGTCCTTGTATAGATAGTCAGTGCTTAATTCGCCAAGGTACTTCGCTCGCTGCTTTGGCCCTTTAAATGAAAAGACTTCGGGATAAGATCCCCAAATGAGCCTTTCTTCCAGTGTGTCTTGCAATTGAAAGCGGTTCAACGTTCTTGAAAGCTCTAACTGCGATATGGGAAATAGTTGGTAGGTCCATTTTCTTCCCGTAAGCGGTTCGCTTATGCCCCTTGCGAGTTCTAATGAAGACGAGCCGGTTGCGATAATCTTAAGTTTAGGGCGACTATCGATGAGAATTTTCAGACCAATTCCAATGTTTGGCACGCGCTGCGCTTCGTCGATAAAGAGCAGGTCGTAGCCTTCCACTAATTCGCCAAGCTTTCGTTCATCTCGGCTCGAAAGAACTTCATGGTAGCGTTCCTCATCCGCATTTATGATTAGAGCCTTATAGGAAAGTTTAGCAATTATGCGCCTTATTAAAGTGGTTTT
>JADLFC010000180.1 GCA_020845775.1 Deltaproteobacteria bacterium | reverse complement strand
TACCTATATTCTTAGAAAACGCCCTGATATAATCGTTTTTTTAAATCGGTAATGATTTTTTGCTCCTTGACTACCGACGTTACTGTCTCCATCTATTCCTGACTCTTTTGTCGGCAAACCGATACTAGGACGTGACACCCGACCTACATTCCAAATACCATTACAGCATCCACGCCGGCAGATTATAAATATTTTCGGCCAATTTTACACAGCCCGGCATAAGGGAAATTACAATGGCGTACGAAAAATTCTTTTCATGTTCAAGAAAGTAGCGCAGGTTTTCCGTATCGCTTCCCGTCAATTTTTCCTTGGCTTTTATTTCTATGGCTACTGTGCGCTCCGTCGATTTCACTACTAGATCGACTTCACGGCCTTGCTTGGTTCGCAAATAAAAAAGGCTCCAAGGAAGTCCAGAATATTCGATCTGTTTTCTTATTTCATTAATCACAAAGCCCTCAAAAGCCAATCCAAATTCAGGCGTGCTAATTGACGGCACATGGCGTTTGCCTGAGACAAAACGAGCAAGCCCTGTATCGCTAAAGTAAATCTTCGGGCTTTTAACCTGCTGCACGCGCAGGGATAAACTATAGGCTGGAAGCACGGTGAGCACAAAAGTGTCTGCTAATATTCCATAATAAGATTTTACCGTATTGTAACTCACGCCAAGCTGCGAGGCTAAAGTGGAATAGTTAACTATTCCCCCATCGAAATAGGCAGCCAACGCTAAAAACTTCTCAAAAACCCCTATATCGGAGACGATATTCTCTCTGCGGATTTCGCTTTCTAGGTAGGTAGCTTGATATCCTTCTAGTAAATCAAAGGCGTGCCCTTGTTCGACTTCTTGATATGGTTCGGGCAATAGCGATTGAGTAAGAAACTTATCTGCAACAATTTGCAAATACCCTCGTGGCTTTGGTCTACTTAAACAAGTAGCGTCTAATTTAAGAATCTCCCCAACGAGTGACGAAGATGAGAAAATTTCTGCCTGAGCCAAAGGCCAAAGAGTTTTACTAACTATCCGCCCCGCTAGAGTTTCCGCCCTTTTTCGCTTAACAGCTCGCGCTGACGATCCCCATATCCAAAATTTTATCCGCCCCTTATGTTCGTCATACAAACCCTGTATAGCCTGAAATAGTTCCGCGATCTTCTGAATCTCGTCGACGAGAATATTTAACGTCTTATCTTTGGAAGCGCGCAACAAATCTTCCACCTCAAATACCCAGCTCTCTGGATCCCGCTCATAGCGGCGAAGAGCTACCAAATCCTGCAAAGAATAAAGGTGAGCATTTTCGAGGCGCTCCAGAAACGCCCTCATAAGCGTAGTCTTTCCAGTTTGGCGCAAACCATAGAGCTGACATATTTGCGGCCGCTCCCTTTGCAGCTCTAACCATTTAAATAATTGTCTTTCAATCATACTTCTATTTTAGCCGTTAAAATAGAAGCGTCAATGGACATTACGAAATGGCTAGATAAATTAATAACTTAGCTTGCTTTTCAACTGAGACAAAACGCGTTAGAGGCTAGGATCATAGCGACTCTTAGCCTCTATACCGTTTCCAAAAAGTAAGTTAAATATTTTACTTTTTGTAAATGGTATAACTCAAACTTCCGACAACATGCTCTACGGGTTCTATCTTCTTCTTATCTTCAACTACCATCGCGTAAAAGGAGGGAGTTCGCAGCTTAAAAGGGGCTAAAGGGAAATGAAACTGCGAACTCCCTAGCAAGTTTTCGGTTTGGGGAGAGATTCTAATATTTTAAGGTTGTTTTTTGCCTCTTTGCAGTCTGGATCTATTTCTAAAGCTAGCTGCCAGGCTTTCTGTGCATTCTTAAAACTTCGAGCGCGAAAATGCTCAATGCCCATGGCCACCAAATGGCGCACCTTCTCGAGCTTTTCTTCGTCTACCTTTGGCGTTTTAAAATGCTCCGGCGCCGAAGCTTCGGTTTGCAGTATTAGATCTCTGGACGAAAAATCCTCTATGCGATCTTTCGATCTTTCAGAAGACTCAGCCTCTGGCTGCAAAACTAGCTCGTCGAGCGTAAAATCTCTTAACTCACGACAAATTTTGCTTATCTGCGAGGTGTCTTTCGTTCCTCTATCTAAGCCAATAGCGCATTTACCCGGCTTATCTGCCGCAAAAACCCTAGACGGCTTATCGATACCCAGCGCATTAGACGCAACAACCTCGGTCGCTTTAAACAAATTGACGAGTTCCAAGGGCGAGCTACAGGATCTCGCCTGGCGCAACTCTTCCACTCCCACCGCCAAAAGCTGCTTTGCCGCTCGTCGGAAAATAACATCAACGCTATCAGAACCAGCCTCAATCTTAGTATTGCGACCTATGATAATTGCTGCCAGCGCATCAGCGCCACGTTGAAAATCAAACTCCGCATGAACGATAAAACCATCATTGCACAAAACCATCCCCGTAGTATTTCCACACCTTACCTTTAGCGCAACTTTTGCTTTGCGGTTTAGATACACCTCAAACAAGTCAAGCACACTCACATCGTGAAGCTTGGCGTCAATATCAGTTGCAAAGGAAATGTTCGGCTCAATGTAGTTTACCAATGCTTCGATCGAAAACGGTTTCTGCAGCAAGGCTGCTAAGTGAGACTTGCTCTCGTCGTCAATGATTACATTCTCGCCAATCTCAGTAGTCAGTATGCAGCGCGTCTTGGGCGAGACTTTCCTAACTTGCCGCAACAACTCTAATCCACTCATACCGGAAAGCCGCATCGAACTAACCAAGACGTCAATGGAAATTCGACTCAATATTTTTAGCGCGTCCTCAGCCGAACTTGACGAGCCAATGTGATATGACTCATTGGTGGCCATTAAACCCTGATAAAGAGAAGCTAAACTAGCGCGATCGCCATCAACTATTAGAATCCGTAGCTCCGACTTCTTGTTTATTGGAGTCGCACCCGTTTTCCCCGAAAAATCGTGCTTTATTAAATTATCCCTGCCTAAATCGCGCCAAGAAGATGATGAAGAGGATGGCGCCCCAAACGTCGACTTTATCACGGTAGCGTAAATCATATATTTTAAAACTCAAAAAGACGCGTAATGCGACAC
The DNA here is from genome assembly GCA_020845775.1 of Deltaproteobacteria bacterium. Classification (NCBI taxonomy): domain Bacteria; kingdom Pseudomonadati; phylum Myxococcota; class Myxococcia; species Deltaproteobacteria bacterium. The sequence continues at coordinate 4,329 of JADLFC010000180.1, read as the reverse complement.
GCCCCTTAGCTCACAATATCGATTGCAAAATATCGATTGCAAACTCCATTCCAAGATCATTAGCAGTAATCGGCCCAAAAACTAGCTCTTTCTCCTAACTATGTATTGCGGCCTTAGCCTAAGGCGACTATAGCGCGATAAACCTTCAGTCAAATAAAGCACTTAAGACTAGCAGGACATGTTGGGAAATAGCTTTTATGGTGCTAGAGTGTGTCTCTTGAATGGCATTGTTAGCTATCTGAATCGCTTCGATACTGATAGAATATATGCTTTTAGCCTTGTACCAGCTTAAAAACGAACGATAGAAGTGGAATGTTAGGTAATACTTTTGGAACATTTTTTCGCGTTGCGACTTTTGGAGAGAGCCATGGCCCTGCCATGGGTGTGGTAGTAGACGGTTGCCCGGCTGGATTTGCAATTGACATCGAGTTTATTCAAAACGAGCTTAAACGCCGACGTCCTGGACAATCTAAACTGGTAAGTCAACGAAAGGAGACCGATTCATTTGAAATTCTCTCCGGCCTTTTTGAAGGCAAAACTACCGGTGCGCCGCTAGCATTTGTCGTCTTTAACCAGGACGTCAAATCTAAAGACTATGAAGAAATTAAAGAACTTTTTCGTCCTGGACACGCCGATTTTACGTATTTTGGAAAATTTGGACATCGGGACTATCGCGGTGGTGGGCGTTCCTCGGCACGCGAAACTGTGGCGCGAGTAATTGCGGGGGCAATTGCCAAACAACTTCTCGCTTTGGTGGGAGTTAGAATTAAGGGCGGGGTTCTGCAAATTGGCAAGGCAAAAGCAAAAACCTTTGCATGGGAGCAGGTGGAACGCAGCGAAGTTAGAAGCCTAGACCCGGAAGTTGAAAGCGCATTTATTGCAGAAATCGAGGCGGCTAGAAAGGAGCGAGACTCAATAGGCGGCATTGTAGAGGTGTGGGCAGAAGGTGTACCGCTAGGATTAGGCGAGCCCGTGTTTGGCAGATTGGATGCTGCTATTGCGGCTGCCATCATGTCTATACCGGCAGTTAAGGGAATTGAGATAGGGGCGGGTTTTAGTGCGGCAGCGCTGCGTGGCAGCGAGATGAACGATGAGATGACTGAACATGGTTTTTTATCCAACAACCACGGAGGAATTTTGGGTGGCATTTCTTCTGGTGCGCCGATAGTAGTTCGTTTTGTAGTAAAACCAACTGCCTCAATTGCCCGCGAACAGCAAACTATTGATGTAAACTTTCAGCCTGCAAAAATCTCGACTCGCGGAAGACACGACCCTTGCATAGCCATTAGGGCAGTCCCAGTTGCAGAGTCTATGTTGGCACTAGTCTTAGTGGATGCGTGGTTGCAATTTCTTGCGAGCAAGGGCATTCGAGAAACTTTTATGACAATTAATAACTTTAGTTACGGCTTATCGCCTGATAAATCACGTGCAAACACTAATTCCGATCCAAGATAACAACAGTATTTCCAGAACCAACGCTATTTCTAAACTTCGCCCCGGAGCCCATGTCCATATAATCGGCATTGCCGGCGCTGGCACTGCAGCCGTTTGCGCTCTCCTAAAACAGTTAGGGTTTAAAGTTACTGGTAGCGACAAAGCTTTTTACCCGCCTATGGGCGACGTGGTGAGGAATTTAGCCGACGAACTTTTTGAAGGCTTTTCTGAAAACAATTTAAAACCCCATCCTGACTTAGTAGTCATTGGTAACAGCATTCGTGCCAACAATACTGAAGCGCATTACGCACTATCCAACAACTTACCCTACGCCTCTATGCCCGAAATATTTGCGGCTCTTCTAATAGGCGACAGGACACACAGTAGCAAATCGATAGTCGTAATCGGCACTCACGGAAAATCGACTACAACCGGATTAATCGCTAACATGCTCGATAAGGCTAACTTCAGACCAGGGTATTTCGTCGGCGGCGTGGTAAAAGATTTGCCGTCTACAATTCGGCCTATAGATTTATCTATGCCACTAGAAAGGCGATTTGTAGTTTTGGAAGGGGATGAGTATGACAGTGCTTTTTTTGCCAAGTGGCCTAAATTTCACTCCTATCGCCCCGATATTTTGGTCGTAACGAGTTTAGAATTCGATCATGCCGACATTTACAGGAACGTCGAGGAGATTGAAATTGAGTTTTCGCGTTTAGTAGAAAAGATGCCGGTGGATGGAATAATTTTAGCGTGCGGCGACGAAGAGCGCTTGAATTCGCTTGCTCATAAATGGATGGATAACAGTGCAGTTAAGGCCAAAGTATTTTTATACGGGGCAAAGGACAGTTGCGACTTTATACTACTAGGCCGCCGTCAGGTTAACGAGAACGACGCATTGAAACAAACGCTGGAGCTAGGCTTAGATGGAGAGACGCTAAAGCTGACAACGCGGCTGTTAGGCGAATACAATGCGTTAAATGTCCTTGCAGCAGCGGCTGTAGGGAAAAAGCTGGGCTTAACGGAGTGCGAGATACTACCTGGCATTGAACATTTTTGCGGAGTAGCAAGGCGTCAGGACATAGTTGCAGAGATTAATGGCATAACGGTAATGGAGGACTTTGCGCACCATCCAACCGCCGTAAGAGCGGTTTTAAGGAGTTTGCGAGAAAGTTATCCTCATCGGAGATTGATTGCGGTTTTTGAACCGCGCTCCAATACGAGCAGAAGATCTTGCTTTCAGCAAGACTACGAGCGAGCGTTTGACCAGGCGAATCTAAGCATAATCGCAGAAGTGAAGGACACTGCTATTTACAGCAATACGGCGAGCGATGCTAAAACTCTCGATGCAAAGCAAATGGTAGAGATAATAAAAAAGCGCGGCGGCCAAGCTCTTGCATTGAGCAACGCCACAGCTATAAAAGATTTTCTTTTAGGGGAATTTAGAACTGGAGATCTGGTGGTAATCATGTCTAATGGCGATTTCGACGGGCTATTGCCTAGTTTGCTTAACGATCTTCGCCATTGATCTATCGCGCTCCGTGTGGCATCTATCTTTTGTCACCTGGCTAAGGCCTTTTGGCAAGCATTTGTGCATCAAGGAGTTTATACCGTAGAACAATGAACCAGCTTTCCATCTTCGATTGCGAGGCGTTTGCCGAAACGGCGGAAACCTTTATCGACGACCTTCTGGCGTTCAATGGCTTCGGTAAGCGCACTGTAGCCGAAACGGTTGGAAATATTCCTTATCTAACCAACGAGTTCTGGACGGCAGGGCAGCGCCAGGCGCATTCGATCCACGAGATCTCCTACCGCGCCTGTTTCAAGGCGCAGTTGCCGGAATTCTTCATCGCTAGATTAACAAAGCCCGGAGACGTGGTGTTCGACCCCTTCATGGGGCGAGGCACGACGCCAGTACAAGCGGCACTGATGGGACGTCAGGCTTTTGGCAATGACATAAACCCTCTTTCGATCCTTTTGACCTACGCGAGGCTTCGCCCCATATCTTTGCAGGCCGTCGCCGTGGCGCTGAAATCGGTTGATTGGTCGCAGGGCGAGATTGAACGCGAAGATCTACTTGCATTCTACCACCCGGCGACGCTAAAAAAGCTAGAAGCCTTACGGTTATGGCTTGCCGAGCGAGCGCCTCTCGGATCTAACGACATCGACCCCGTGGCAGACTGGATTCGGATGGTGGCAATTAATCGCCTCTCGGGCCATTCGCCGGGCTTCTTCTCTGGGCGTTCAATGCCCCCAAACCAAGCCGTGTCAGTCAAAGCTCAACTTAAAATTAACGAGAAGCTGGGCATCTCGCCGCCGGAGCGGGACGTGGTGTCTGTGATTCTCAAGAAGTCGAAGAGCTTGCTCCGGGATGGGTGTGCGCCAAGCCAGGTGCGATCCAGCCTGCATACTTGTGCCGCATGGGCTGTCCCAGGAATACCTACTGCCTCGGTCGACCTCACGGTCACGTCTCCGCCGTTCCTCGACATCGTGCAGTATGCTACCGACAACTGGCTGCGCTGCTGGTTCGCTGGCATCGACCCAGATACGGTCGCCATCGACATGCACCGAACCGAAGAGGCGTGGACGGCAATGATTCGCCGTGTCCTAGTCGAACAAGCCCGCATTCTGCGCCCGGGTGGCTATGTCGCCTTCGAGGTGGGAGAGGTGCGTAACGGTGAAGTGTTGCTCGAGCAGCTCGTCTGGAAGGCCGCCGAAGGGCTTGCATTTAACCGCCTCAGCGTAATGGTAAACGAACAGGCCTTCACGAAGACAGCTAACTGCTGGGGCGTCGCAAACGGTGCCATGGGCACGAACACCAATCGAATCGTCCTGCTACAGCGCCATTAAGTGGAGCCTGAACGGTCACCTTAAATTACTGACCTTATAGTTGCT
>JADLFC010000179.1 GCA_020845775.1 Deltaproteobacteria bacterium | reverse complement strand
CCGCAACCTCCTCAATGCTTCGAGCCCTATCTTTAGAAAGCTTATTCTCGATAAAGTCGCGCCGATCTTCAAAGGCAGTTGTGCGGGAGTCTTTAGTAAGAACGGTGTCTAACCAATCAACCTCAGAATCAGTCAGTATGGCATTTTCGATGCGGGTACTTGCGCCTATCATGCTAATGAACGCTTGGCGATGAATGTAATCTAATTCCGCCTGATCCATTTGACTAATTTCAGATTGTTTTTTTGCAGCTTTTTGCGAAAGCTCCCGCAATTCACTAACACTCTTGTTGGATATGGAAAAAGATAGCATTATCAGAGACTTACAAAGAAGCGGCTAAAAGGGGCTAGTAATATTCTAATTTTATTAGCCCCTTTTAGCCGTTTTGTCAATAAGTATCTAAAATATTTAGGGATTATTGCTTGATAGGCTAGTATTTTTCCCTGTTTACTTTAAACGACGTTATAAATAAATATATAACCACTGCGCCTCAATTAACGATATTCCTATCAACCTGGCGCCTCAATGCGAAGATCAAAACCACTTTTAGGTCCCCCTACTCGACCAAGCTCGAAGAACTCCGCCGCTGGACAACTCGCTCAGTTATTTTGAAGGGCTTTGCCGTAAGACGGACTAATCCTAGTCAGGACAAGGCTGTTTATCGAGAATTCTTACGAGGCCATTATTGGCGTCGACGGTAACAAAATCATCATTTCGAAGAAGCGTAGTGGCTACTTTTGTGCCAACAACGCAGGGGATGCCGAGTTCACGTGCAACAATAGCGGCATGGCAAGTGATGCCGCCGATGTCGGTCACTAAAGCCTTTGCCTTCTTCATGGCTGGAACAAATTCAGGAGCAGTGTACTTAGCCACCAGAACTCTGTCGTTTTCGAAGGTCGTTAACTCGGACGACTTCAGGATTTTTTGGACTTTTCCCGTTGCTACGCCCCGGCTTCCCGCTACGCCTGCAAACTCGGATACCATCGGACCGGTAGACTCAACACTTAGTTGTTCGCTAAACACGCGAATTAGCGAGGCAGCCTGGTCACCCTCAATTATCCGCAATCCGGTCTCCTCTGTATAAATAAAAACAGTTCCTTCTTTCCTGCGAGCTAGGATTCTCTTTAACTCCTCACCCTCTGCCTGAGTATCTAGAACTTCATCATAGGTTAAAAGCTCGATGTCGGCGACTGACAAGCCAAGCCGTCTTGCGATACTTTCCCAAACTGGTTGAGTTTCGAACCAAAAAAACGAAGTCGTATAGGAAGATAGAATATCCTTAACATAAGCCCCAACTCTAATCGCGTAAATGGCATCTGCAATATCTTTTGGGATCTCCAGCGGCTCGACCCTTGAAATGGAGTCACTGGGTTTCGTGAGCGCATTAATAATATCAGCAACAAATGAATCCTTGGAGCGCGGTTTGCCGACTGAAAAGGAAGTGAACCAAAAGAAGTCCTTTTGCAAAGCCGTGAGCTCCTGATCGATAAGGTCGTCAGTAATACTTTCCTTCTCAAGTTTGGCGATAACTTCTGCGCCAAATCTTTTCTTTAGCCGCATGGCCGCTTGAACAACGGCTTCGCTGTATCTCCCCAGGGGAGTAGGGCGTATTGGTTGGCACTCTTGAGCCATAAATCGGTTGACAGCCTCAATATTATTAAAGCGTTTACGGGCAAAATCATAAACTATTGTTTCGAGAAAAGGTGTAGCGAGATAATACGCATTGCTGTATGCATTCAAACCGCTGAGGAGATCCAATGTTCCCTTAAGTATCTTGGCTTGTTCACTCAGTTTCGTACAATGCGCAATTTCTTTTATGCCCTTCTCAAATAAGGCGAGCTTCAGTTCGAACTCTTCAAGGCCTGCAGCTACATTAGTTCTTGAGAACTGCATCTCGACCTTGTCATGGAGCGCTGCGGAAATGCCGGTGGAAAAGCATTTCTCCAGCTCTGTTCCGTCGACAAAAATGCTAATAACTGCTGGGTCAATGCCGAGAATCTTTTTAAACTCACGATGATATTCTCGGTTATCCCACTGGTAGTTCCAAAATGGTGGAAAATACTCCTTGAAGACGAGTTCATACTGAACACCTTCATGTTGAAATGTATTGGGAGCAGGAGGCGAGTTCTCTTGGTATATAGGGGTGTTTTTTGTTAAGGCAGTAATGGGGCGAGACTGAACAATGTAAAATATTCCCCCCTCGCAGGCCCACTCGACATCACAGGGGAAACCGTAATGAGCTTCGATTTTCAAGATTAATTCGGATAGTTCGAAGACTTCCTTGTCGGACAACACGGGCCCTTCTCCTTGCTCCTTCGGAATCGGGCGCCATTCAGTGCCACCACCCTCAGCGAGATATAGTCCCTCAGCTTGAGTTTGGTGGTCTTTTTTAAGAATGCACAGCGGGTTTTTCTCCACAACGTAGCTATCCGGTGTCAACTGTCCTGACACTATGGCCTCGCCAAGCCCAAGACTCGCTTCGATAATAAGCTGACCACTGGAGCCGCTAATCGGATCGGCAGAAAATGCGATCCCCGACTTAGCACTCTGAACCATTTTTTGAACTATGACGGCAACACTAATCTTCTGTTGCTGCAAACCCTTTTCGAATCTGTAGAAAATTGCACGTGGCGTAAACAATGAGGCCCAACATTTCCTTACATTCTCAAGTAAGGTTTCTTCTGTCGTGTTTAAGTAACTTTCAAGCTGACCAGCCCATGCGGCGTTTGCAGAGTCTTCAGCAGTAGCGGAGGATCTAACCGCCACAAATCTAGCATTCAGGTATCTAAAAGATGCCCGTATTTTATCGGTGACCTCTTGCGGCAGTGTTGCGTTAAGAAATAACGATCTTATCTTCTCAGAGCAGGTTTGAACCGCCGTTAGGTCGGTGTGGTTAAGTGAACCTAGAATTGCGTCAACCTCTTCACGCAGTTTCGTCTCGTCCAGAAACTTGTCAAAAGTAGACGAGAGAATCACAAAGCCCGGGGGCACAGGTATCCCTACCGAGACCATTTCTCCAAGAGATGCGGCTTTTCCACCGGCAAGGGAAACATTTTCCCTGCCCATGGCACTGATATCTCGTAGAAGTTCCATAATTCTTCTCACTTATCACTTTTCTCATTTTTTCTAAATACCTTGGTGCCGGAAACTTGGCCTTAAGGTGCACACCTCTGGCGCAAAAAACATCAATGATAACAGCAACACCCTCTGCCCCCTTCGCGCCTCCGATATAATCAGCAATTGTAACTTCATCCCCTGCCTAGCGAATTTGGGATAAGTGTAAGGAATTTAGAGTTAGAGGTTAAGGATGCTCAATATTTGTTAGCTCCTCGTTCCATGAGTCCTGGTTCGTATTTTGCCGCGCCGCCGTAAGTT
>JADLFC010000178.1 GCA_020845775.1 Deltaproteobacteria bacterium | reverse complement strand
TTTTGTGCATTCGCCTCAACCTCTGGCAAACGAGCCATGTCGTCGAATTCCGCAAAATCTATGCTAACCGGGAAGCTCCCCAACTTACACTCTTGTTGCTCCAAATTGACGACTGTAACACCCGAGCTCGTCTTATCGCATTTGACTTCCAATAGCGACTCGACCGCATCCGCGAAATGCGTTAAATCTTTATCCGTCTGAAAGCCAATTAGATTACAATTAATTAGCGAGTCTATTACATCGCTACGCGATGGAAGCTTGGAGAAAATATTGTATCCCGGGAAAGGCGTATGTAGGAAAAAACATATTGTATTGATAACATTTCGCTCTCGTAGAAGTCTGGCGACTCCCATCAAATGGTAATCGTGAATCCAGATTAAATCGCCTGGTCTTATGTGTTTCACTACTTCATCGCAAAACACCTGCTGCACTTCGAGGTATGTGGACCAAAACTCAGGCTCGAAATTGCATCTACTTTGTAGCTCGTGAAACAATGGCCATATGACCTGATTTGAGAAGCCGTAATAGAATTTTTCAATTGCGTTCTTGTCCAATAGAACTGGAATTAAATCGAACTCCGACCGCGATGAAAATTCGCTAAGAGCCTTCCTAATCACTCGTTCTTCAGACTTAATCTCCCCGGGCCATCCTATCCAAACACCGCGACACTTCCTCAGCACTGGCGCCATTGCTGTTACTAAACCACCTGAGCTTGGCTGTAAATCTATCCTGTCCGGCTCCTCTATAACAGTGATGGGAAGGCGGTTAGAAACACAAACAATTCGATTTACACTGGTCATTTGCGCTATCCCGATTACAGATAAATTTTAAATCAAATATTCAGCGATACGACTCTTGTAGGTATAGCATCATCCGAGCCTGAGTCAAAGCCCAGATCCGATCTGCTCTAACGACGTTGCAGATTAGTGAGCTTATTAAAAGAATATGTGGAGATGCTACTCCTCTGGCACCAACGCCTATTTGCTGAAATCTAACGGCCCCGCGCAAGAACATTCTATTCAGAGTAGCAACTCATTAAAGCAACAGGAGAAGCGTCTTTCTTTTCGAGATCCCCTAAGGCCTCACCGCCGTAGGTGCCGCAAAATCGATGCCGCCACTTTGGGTTGGGCGAAGTCTTAGCAATCCCGTAAGAAGATTGGATCCCTCGACCTTCACACTGCCATATGTATCCACACTCGTGGCAAAGCTACTTGTCTCGTGCAATCCTAAATCGGTACCACTTTTCGGTGCTAGCGCAAACGCTCTCTCCGTGGGAGTGTTATTGCCGTTATATACCGTAACGACGACATCGGCAGTCGAATCTCCGGTATTAAAAAGTCTTAGCCAATTATAGGCATTGAGAAACAGGTTCCAGCTTCCCCAGCGCGTGCCGCCAAGCGATGAGGGTGGCTGACTGCCATACATCGCCTCAATGCTCCCCGAGGAATCGCGAAAATAGAACATGCTCTGTGCAACCAGCACATCGTTATCGTCAGTTCCCTGAATGTGCACTGCGCCAGATTGTCCCGCACCCAAAACCGCACTTGCATCTAAATGCACCCCTGAGCGCGCACCCAATGCGGCATTGCTAAGACTGACTAAATTTCCGTTATTGTCATAGAAGTAAAGATTGACATTTTGGGCGTCTGCTCCAATATTTTGTACCTCAAGCCAATTTTGCGCCCCGCCTCCAGCAGAAATTTCCACCCAATGCTCATCCTCTGCAGATGTGCTCACCAGAGGAAATGCAAACGCAAAGGTAGAATCCGTGCGCTGGCCGTAGCGCACTAATTCGGCCTTGTACTGTGCAGACGGGTCAGCGGGAACTATCTCGTTATAACCAACGACATTGTCTCCCTCACCATGGCCGCCATCTATGTCTGTTCGCCCAAATGCCTGTACACCGATGTTTTGAGTGGCTAACAAGGTACCATCTAAACCATAGCGGTTGATCTCAAAGCTTTCCGTCTCGCTCGACAGATTTACTATACTTAGCCAATTTAATACCTGGTCCCCAGAATCGGCCGCATTTAAGCTAGGATTAAAAGTATTAAATGCCACATAGGAAGTTCCATCCCGAGCGTTGCTTAGGGGAAGGGCGTAGGCAAATTCGTAGCTCTGATAACTATCTAAGGTTCGATAAAAAAACATGCGGCCATCTAAATTAGCAGAGCTGAAGGTGAGCCGCAATAAGCCATAGGAGTCAGCACTAAAACCCGTGAGATCGTTTACGATTACGTCGCGTTGATTTTGTGCAGAAATGTCTAGCGTGGTTTCGCTTTGCTCTACCCCATTGATGTCAAATAGCGAAATAGTAACGCTTAAGTCACTTGTTCCCTTATTAACTAGCTCTAAAATATTTACCATCTGCAAAAATCCATTCCACAACACGTAAGATGGACTGGTAAGCACATCGTCGTTTTCCTCAAGGGCATAAAATCCCGTGTTAGAACCCTGCACCAGCGCGTCGAAAAAGAGCGTGCTAGTAATCTCGCTATCGAGCCCCTCGTAGATTCTACTCCAAGAATCACAATTGTCATTGCTGCGATAAACATCGCGACCACTAGCCGCATAAAGAGCGCCGGTTGAAAGATCCACTGCCACGGTAAACACCTCTTCATTGCCAGAGCCTGGGCCCGAAGACGTAAAGGAATTACAGCGCTCCCAGTTAGTTGCCGTCGTAGCATCGAGGAGGCGGAACAAACCGTCTTCGGCAGCGGCATATAGAATGTCTTGAGCACTGTCGTAAGCAAATTCATTAGTATTTACAGTAGAGGAGAGATCGGTATCGATAATTTCCGACCAGGACACTCCGCTATCAGTGCTTCGATAAATGCCATTTGTCGAAGCAGTAGCATTGCTCGCCGGAACTCCTGCACCAACAAAAATAGTTGAGGTGTTTATCACCTCAAATGACCGAATGGGTAGTCCCTGCAAATCTGCCGGCGTTGTTTTGGCAAAGCTGTTAGCAGTATCGTACATTGAAAATTCCCCATCGATTCCGCCTTCATCCTGTAAGAAGCTTGCAAGCAGAGTTGTGGGGAGGAAGGAGTAAGTTTTAATAGCGGTGACTTGAAAAAACTGTCTTCCTGGGTCAAGACTTGGATCGTCTATGGTTTGCCAATTATCAATCGTAGGCGGATTGTTA
>JADLFC010000177.1 GCA_020845775.1 Deltaproteobacteria bacterium | reverse complement strand
TTACTTTTTGGAAACGGTATAGCTTGGTTTGTGTAAGTTCCATTGCATCTCAATGGAGATTTATTAGCATTTCTTACTTGCAAATTGTCTTTAGAAATGACAGTATTAGCCCTTCAATTTTGCTTGAATAATTGGAGGCAGGTTTCAGATTGCTTCTAAGGGGCTAGTTAGCTATGAATCTCATCGATAAAATACACGCAGAGCAGCTTAAAAAAGAGCTACCAGATTTTTCTATTGGCGATACCGTTCGCGTTCATCAACTCATTCAAGAAGGAGGTAAGGAGCGCGTTCAGGTGTTTGAGGGAGTGGTTATGGGTCGTCGTGGCGGGGGAATTAGCGAGACATTTACCGTAAGAAAGGTGTCGTATAACGTAGGAGTTGAGCGCACATACCTATTGCATTCTCCGAGGGTTACAAAGGTCGAACTAAAGCAGCGCGGTCACGTGCGGCGGGCAAAACTTTACTACTTGAGAGATTTAAGCGGTAAGGCTGCAAAGATTAAAGAAGCCCGTTACGTTGCAGTTAAGGACGAGTCGGCAGCAGCCGAGCTATCTTAAACGCTTTTCGCTTACTCTCGCATTATAGAGCGGCCGCTAAAATATCCACCTTCTTCAATAGTTAGTCGCTTGGTGCTTATGTCGCCTTCGAGGCTGCCGGTAGACTGAATCTCGATTAACTCTTGAGCTTCGACGTTACCCACTACCTGGCCTAAAACTATTAGGCTGCCGACTTTTACACCGGCCTCAATTACGCCGCCCTCTCCAACTATTAATGTGCTAGTGGACGTAATTTCGCCCTTAAGGGTGCCGTCTATTCTTACTGGTGATTCAAAGCTCAGTTTACCCTCGATGGTCGTTCCAGGACCTAAAGCTGCCTTTATGGCGCTCCCAAATCTGCGTTCCAAGTTTTTTTCTCCACTCGCACTGGCGTGATCGCGTTTTTCTAATGTTCCGGCGATCATTGCGCGGACATCACCTGGTATATGGGAGCTTTGAGTTATTGGCCGAACTGCTTCAGATAGGTCTTCGATATCCCGTTCGACGACATTTGGCTGAGTTGGCGCTTCTATCTCTCCTTTGCCTTTTAGTGCCGCAGCTCGCCATCGCTGTAGTGTTTCTTCCTCAAATGGTTTATTCGATTCTTGGCCCGTCTTTCCTCTTTGAAACTTCATGGTAAACACCTGCTATTATGTCTAGAATTTTTTAGCAAAAAAAGTTGTTATAACTTAGCCTCTGAAAGACCGTATAGCATGATTTTAGTCATGACTCTATGATAATTTTAACAAATTTAAAGTAATGGCTGAGACCAGCTCTAGAAACTTACAAGCCAATTTCCAAAAGGACTTTGGTATCGTCTCGCATAATCCTAACAACTCCGATTTCAGGCGTATCGAAATAGGCTGTTTTATCGAAATCATTCCTTGGGGTTATTGAAAAGCGCTTGGAATAGGCATCAACGATTGCCTGAAAGAATCCTTCGCTATCGCTCACTGTATCCCAATTTGTAGCCCATGTTACCACGTAGCTCTTGGCGTCTATGTGCTCGTATACGGAAATACGGTCTCCGCCCCAACCGGTCGCCGAGGTGCTTGCGCGCGCAGGAGGTAGCCAGTTACTTAAAAGCGTCGCTATTGCAAATTCGCCTAAGCGATCCGAATATATGGGCTTGGTGGACTTAATCCTTGTGGTATCGGAGGGAAGTTGGTCTTCTAGTTCTACAAAATCGCTTTTCCCCGCTAAGTATTTGTCTGGATGTAAAATCTGCTCAGTAGAAATAGGCAAACTCTTGTAGGCTCTATCTATATTTTGGTACCCCTTATTATTTCGTGATGTAAGCAAGGTGTGAGCAAAATTCAGCCCACTTACATAGGGAAACATCAGCATAGCTTGCAGGGATGGAGGTGCGCCGTGTGTAGCACTAGAAAACATTGAGCCCAAGAGAGACTGCATCATGAACCCCGAAACGGATTTATCTTCTTGGAGCATTTGTTGCCCCGATATTTTTCTGCTGTAGTCTAGCATTACGGCGGTAGCATCGCCCTCAATCAGCGCGGCTTTTGCCATAAGTAGGTCGCTGGGTTCGTCAATTTCGTCCATCAAACTGTCTAAGTTGTAATGCTGATCCTGTAAGGCATGAGTGAGCTCATGAATCGCAATTGACATTTGCATCGGAGCCGGAATCCACTCAGCCATTACATAGTAGTCTAGCTTCGCATCGTAATAACCTCCTAGCTGTGAAACGTACATCTTTACCAATCCATTCAAATAGTTAAAGCTAGCCGGTATTAGCCCGAGAGCTCTAAATGCTATTCCCTCATTTATTATTTTTCTTTCTGTAGCATCCTCTAGAATTTTAGCGCGAATGTACTTTTCAACCTGCTCTCTATTCTCAAGTCTGCATGGAACCTTTCTTCTTACGTGAAGTCCTCTCAACTTGCTCGTGATATTTATGGCTTTAGCAACCATAGAGCAATCTGGTTCCTCGGCTGCGCTATTCGCTATCGCAATGAGAATAAAAGCTACGCAGCAAATTGCGCCGGTTAGCACTGACTTATGTTTTACAACGATCTCATTTAGCTTCACTTTAGCCGTCCTACCTTCGCCATAATCTGAGATTCTACTTGAGCTTGCCTTGCCACAATCTGCTCTATTTCTTTAACATTACGGCGAAGCTCGACGTTGGCACTCTTTATATCCCTGAGGTTTGCCTGGACTTTTAGGTTCGACTCCTCGGCCTTTCTCAGCTTAAATTTCGACTCGGTGGCCGGAATGGGAGAGCCAATTTTTAAGCAGGAACAGGTTGTCACAATATAGGCAACTGCTAAGATATACGCGATAATTTTAGGTATTGGGTTTAAATTAGTGAAGGTCATAATATAAATACCGACAAGATTGGTCCAGTAAAGTGATTAGTGTCTAAGAGCAGCTAAGATTATAATGGCAAAAGGTGCTTACCTCAACCTTATCGGCGTAAGGCAAAATAACCTTAAAAACCTCAATTTGTGCATAGCGCATGATGAACTAGTTGCAATTACTGGCGTATCTGGTTCCGGCAAATCATCCCTGGCATTTGATACTATTTATGCCGAGGGTGCAAGGCGATATATCGAAACGTTTAGCCCCTATACTAGGCAGTTTTTAGACCGTCTAGCTCCTCCTGAGCTAGACTGCATGAGCGGGGTTAGGCCAGCTATAGCCCTCGAGCAGCGAAACAGAGTTACTAGTTCGCGTTCTACAGTAGGAACCATTACCGAGATAAACGACTATCTAAAAGTTATCTGGGCTCACTACTCTTCAATTATTTGTCCTACATGCAAGAAGTCCGTCACCAGCGATACGGCAGGACGTATTATCGAAAGTATTGTTGAGCGGTTTGTTAAAAAAGAAATTAGCGGCGTTGCTATTGCATTTGCCTTGAAGTTGACTGCGGAAGTAAGCGTTACCGCTTTGCGCGATACTCTCTTAGTGGAAGGATTTGTGAGATTTTTTCGCGAAAGCACTAGGCAGTTCGTTCGATTAGATGACCTTTGCGACAACGATTTGCGTTGCCATGGTATTTTAAATCCGCAGCTAATTGTCGTTGTAGACAGACTTATATTTGAGCAATCTAGAGAAGCCGCAAATCAGGAACCTATTAGTAAGGCGCTTCGACAGCGCCTAATAGAGAGCATAGAGCAGGGTTATAAATTTGGGCACGGACACCTAATAACCGTTTTGTTAGGCGGCGCCGATAAGCAATTAACCCCACTAGTACTGGAGCATTTTTCAAAACACCTATTTTGCTCTACCTGTAAGATCTCATTTCGGGATGTGAAACCAGCGCATTTTTCTTTTAATAGTCCGCTAGGAGCTTGTGATGTCTGCAACGGATTTGGATCGGTCTTAGCCGTGAATGCCGAGCTTTGCGTGCCAGATCCATCTAGAAGCATCAACGAAAAGGCTCTCTCCTGTTGGGCTACTAACGCCACCGCGCGAGAATTTGCAGCACTAAAAAAATTCTGTGCCAGACGTGGCATAAATGTGAAAATTCCCTGGCAACATCTACCGCAGGAAGATAGGGATTTGTTGTTTTCTGCAACAAAAAAAACAGATGGTTTCGATGGCGTCTGTGCCTGGTTTAACAAACTTCAGCGCAAATCCTATAAAATGCACGTTCGCGTATTTATTTCGCGCTATAGAACGCAAGTGCGCTGCTATAAATGCAACGGAAGCAGGTTAAAGCCAGAGGCACTAATCTATTGTGTTGAGGGGAAGAAAATAGACGACATTTGGAGGTTGAGTATCTCCGAGTCCTATTTGTTTTTTGAAGGCTTATTAGAGAAGCACGCTCAGGATGAAATTGCCAAACTTACTATTCGAGAGGTAGTTAACAGGTTAAAATATCTAAACGACATCGGTTTAGGGTATTTAACATTAGATCGACAAACTCGCTCACTATCGGGAGGCGAGTGCCAGCGCGCAAATCTTACGACTCTACTAGGATCTCAGTTAGTCAATACAACAGTGGTTCTCGACGAGCCTTCAATTGGATTGCATCGCAGGGATACTGATAGACTCCTATCGGTTCTTAAGCAACTTCGAGATGCTGGAAATTCTGTAATTGTAGTAGAGCACGATGAGGATGTCATATGTGCTGCCGATAGCGTGATTGACTTAGGTCCGGGAGCTGGTTCCGAAGGTGGTTCATTAGTGTTTCAAGGTTCTCTAAGGGATTTTCAGACATGTGATAAATCCTTAACGGCAAAGCACTTGTTTTCATTGGCAGGCGATGCCCCAACATTAGTTGATAGCGAGTTGCCATCTTTTAATAGTTTGTTAGAAGCTCGATCGCAAAGAATCTCGATTAAGGGAGCGCGTGCTAATAACTTAAAAAATATAGATGTCGATATTCCTCTGGATAGGTTCGTTGTCGTTACTGGTGTTAGTGGTTCGGGCAAGACAACCTTAGTGGATGAGTGTTTATGCGCAGCCGGTAAAAAGCTTAAGTCTGCTGGCCTGGCAAGCAGTGTATCTGGTGGGTTATCGGCAGTTGCGCGATCGATTGATGGGCTTGAGTTGATAGATGATATTATTCGCATAGACCAGAGCCCCGTAGCACGTTCTCCACGCTCGAATTGTGCGACCTATACGAAGATGTGGGATGTGGTGCGCGATTGCTTTGCTAAGACCGATAAGGCCAAGAGTTTAGGTTTAGGAAAAAGCGCCTTCTCCTTTAACGTCGAGGGTGGCAGATGCCCCGAATGCAAGGGTGCTGGAGCAATTCGCGTTGAGATGCAGTTTTTGGCGGATGTCTACGTAACATGCGAAGCTTGTAATGGCTTGAGGTTTAAGGAAACTGTGCTCGATGTTATTTATGCAGGAAAAAATATCGTGGACATTTTGCGCATGACGTTAAGCGATATGGATTCGTTTTTTTGTAGCGAAGAAGATAAGGGGCGCTCTGAAGAGATAAAGCTGCGTTTAAGGCCGTTGCTGGATTTAGGACTCGGCTATCTACAGCTTGGGCAATCGCTAAGCGAGCTTTCTGGTGGTGAGTCTCAGAGACTCAAATTGGCTTCCTACTTAAAGCCATCATCGTCAAAACGCTTGTTGTTTGTGCTAGATGAGCCAACGACCGGTTTGCATCCCCACGACGTAAAGCGGCTGCTTAACAGTTTGCGCACCTTAGTATCCAGCGGCCACAGCGTCATATGCATAGAGCACAACTTAAATGTAATATCTAGCGCAGATTGGATAATAGATTTGGGACCAGATGGTGGTGACGGAGGTGGGGAGGTGGTTGCTGAGGGGCCACTACAGCTTTTTCTCGAGGACAACGATGTTGTTCATAATTCGCACACCTCTAGGGCTTTGCAGTGTCGAAATCGCATACTGAAAAATGATGAGCCGACAAACGACAAGGCATCTTCAGCGCTTGTTCATTGTAATAAGGAGGAGTGTATAGGAATAATTGGGGTGAAGCACCACAACCTTAAAAACATAAGCGTTTTTGTGCCGAAGGATAAACTCACCGTTATCACCGGCATTTCCGGTTCGGGAAAATCTACTCTGGCGTTTGACGTTTTGTTTGCTGAGGGTCAGAGGCGCTACATCGACTCATTATCTCCGTATGCTAGGCAATACATCACTCAGCTTGAGCGCCCAGAGGTTGCACAGCTAACTTCGCTTCCGCCAACTATAGCTATTTCGCAAAAAACTGCCCCACCTCTTGGAGTATCGACGATTGCTACTACTACTGAGGTTTATCAATTTTTACGCCTGCTTTACGCAAAAGTTGGAATTCAGCACTGTCCTGAACACGGAGTTCCAGTAAGTGGTTTTTCTAAAGAATCCATTGCAGAGGAGCTGTTAAGGAGTTTTCAGGGGCAGAAGTTGTTCCTATATGCTCCGGTGGTGTCTGGACGCAAGGGAACATACGGTGAATTATTCGACAGGGCATGTGCGGCAGAAATTTCTGAGGCCAAAATTGACAATAGAGTTGTTTCTATTTATCCCGACTTGCGCTTGCAAAAGACTAAATTGCACTGGATATCTCTTCTAGTAGCGTCTCTTAAATGCAGCCGTGTCAATTATGATTTGCTTCTCAGCGGTATCGACCAATGTTTGCTGCTAGGTAATTCAGTTTTGGAGGTCGCTGTGGATGACAAGTGGGCGGATGTACGAGTATTTAGCACTAGCAAGGTATGCCCCGAATGCAGGAGGGGGTTTCGTGCACTCGATCCTCAAGATTTCTCGTTCCGCAGTCGACGAGGTCAGTGCGAAGGCTGCGAAGGAAGGGGTGGTGAAGTGTTGCTCGATGGAACGAAGCAGCTGTGTGCTAAGTGCCATGGAGCGCGAATTGCTGCGATTGGGAGAAATGTTTTCGTTAATGGATACGCAATTCATGACTTAACTGCGTGCACGGCACCGCAGCTTCTAAAATTATTAGGCACTTTTGAATTTTCTGAAAATCTAAAGCCACTCGTTCAGCCCATTATGCTGGAATTAAAGAGCCGTCTCGGCATGATAGCCGAACTGGGTTTGGATTATTTGGAACTCGATCGAGAGAGTTCTTCTATTTCTGGTGGTGAAGCTCAGAGGTTAAGATTATCCCGTGCCTTAGGAGCGCCACTTAGTGGGGTTTGCTATGTATTAGATGAACCGACAATTGGCCTGCACCCGAAGGATCATTCTCAGCTCATGTCGATGTTGTTTGCATTGCGAGATATTGGGAATACAGTCGTAGTGGTCGAGCACGATGAGGGAACAATTCGACAAGCGGATCACGTTATCGATATTGGTCCAACTGGCGGCGCTGGAGGAGGCGAGTTAGTGTTTGCTGGTATGGTTGATGATTTGGAGAACAACAGCAGATCGCTTACCGGGCTGGCGTTGCGCGAAAGGCGTTTACAGACAGAGAGTGGGGGTGGATTTAGTAATTCAATAGTTGCTTGCGCGGCGATAGGAAAGCAAGCGAGTAAGTTTCTAAAAATTAGCAGTGTAAATGTGAACAATCTCCGAGATATTTCGGCCGAGTTCTTGCTGTGTGGGTTAACGGTAGTGGCCGGAGTCTCGGGAGCAGGGAAGAGTTCGCTCGTGCATGGAGCCTTAGTGCCGCGGATGTTAGCTCATTTGTCAGGAAATGGCCGTAAGAATGGGCATGGCAAGGGAGCTCGATGTGTGCTTGAAGGCCATGAGGCTATAAGGCGCATAGTTATTATCGATCAAACGCCGATTGGGAGAAGTATTGCATCGACTCCGGCTTCCTTCTTGCGAGTGTTTGACGAGATTAGAGCTATTTATGCATCTTTGCCGGAATCGAGGGCGCGTGGATGGAGCGCTAGTCAGTTCTCTTTTAACACGGCCGCCGGAAGGTGCACGGCTTGTAAGGGACGAGGGTTTTTAACGATTCCTATGAGTTTTTTGCCCGAGGCTCGAAGTGTTTGCGAAGTATGTGGAGGCTCTCGCTACGATGAGTCGATAATGAGCATTGGACTCCAGGGAGTTGCTATTGGTGAGCTGCTTGAGAAAACAATGGACGAAGCCCGGTTGATTTTCCAGAACTACCCAAAGATTCGGCGGGTGTTAGATTGCGTGAGTGCGCTCGGCATTGGCTATTTGACTTTGGGGCAGCCCACGTACACATTATCAGGTGGCGAGGCAAAGCGCTTAAAAATTGCTAGAGAATTGGGGATGCGGAGCGCTGTCGATACTCTTTACGTGATGGACGAACCGACAATGGGTTTACACATGGCAGATGTGGAGAAGTTGTTAAAGGTGACATTCGACCTAATCGCGCTTGGCAATACCGTGGTGATGATAGAGCACGATCTGGATGTTATCTGTAAGGCGGAACATTTGATCGAGCTTGGCCCCGGGGCTGGTAAAAATGGTGGCAAAGTAGTGTTTACCGGTAGGCCCGCTGAGTTAGTTATGTCAAAGTGTAAAACAGCTACGGCATCTTGTCTTAGGCTTAAATTTGGGGGAAATCGTGGAGACTGCGATAGTGGTAAAATTGGCTTACATGCAGCTAATGAATAAGAGGGTGCTTCAAAAATGGCGGGAATGACGCAGTTAGGGAGCAAGACTGCCATAGATGCGATTTTGGATCGGAGAACTGTAAGGCGTTTTTCGCAGAGAGATGTGGAAGATAAAGTGCTGTACGAACTACTGGATCTGGCGAATCGCGCTCCTAGTAGTTATAACCTTCAGCCGTGGCATTTTGTGGTGATTAGAGATGCGAATTTAAAGAGCGTGCTGGAATATGTAACATTGGGGCAGCATCAAGTTACTGAGGCTCCTGCTACGGTGGTGTTTGTAGCGGATCCAAAGGCATGGAGGCTGCCATACGATCGGCTGCTAAAAATGAGCAGCGAGGCTAAAGTGTTTACGCCCGAAAAGGTGGCGTTTAATCGTCGCATGGTGAGTAGGTTGTATAGAACCGGTCCTTTGGGATTATATGGTTTATATAAGCGGATAGTAGTTCCCCTTAAGCGTCTGAAGCAGCCAATGGCAAATGTGCTAAATTCTTTCGAAGAGGCTCAGTGGCATGCGCGTTGTCAAACGATGTTAGCGGCGGCTACGTTTATGATAGCGGCTCGAGCTTACGGCTTAGACACTAATCCGATGGAAAGGTTTGACGAGTACAGACTAAAAAAAATGCTCGATATTCCCAAGTATATGTCTATACCTATCGCTATTGCAATCGGCTACGCCCTAGACGTTGAAGGCATTACGCGCACGCTTCGCTTCCCGCTTAATGACAAGGTGAGCATTGATAGATTTCGCAAGAGGGAAACATCGTGAGCAAGACTAGAGCGCATGTGATTGTCAGCGGTCGTGTGCAAGGAGTTTGTTTTCGTGCGTTTACTATCCAAAGCGCCGAAGGTATGGGGCTTAAAGGTTGGGTAAAGAATCTATCTAATGGCAATGTTGAGGCAGTATTTGAGGGTGACGAGACATCGGTAAGGGAGGCAGTTAGGTTAGTCGGAATAGGGCCAGCACGAGCTAAAGTGCTATCGGTTGATGTGAGCTACGAAGATTATACGGGTGAGTTTGAGGCATTTAGTATACTGCCGTAGGTGTTGTTGTGCCTATCCGCAATGGCATACCTTTTCCAAACAGTCCGTTAAATGTTTTACTTTTTGGAAACGGTATTTGTTGTTTATTGGCAAGTGTTTACGCACTTGCTATAAATAGCCGCAAAAGATCAAGCGCGTCCAGGGGGATCTACGGTTTCATGCTTACTTTACCACTTGGAGCCATCTAGTATTTTATGACCCCTTTTGGTATGCTACGCACTCTTTTGCAGCCGATGGGGCTTATTGCATAAAAGCCTTCGTCTAGCTTGTCGAGCGCCAGTGTTGATTGGCCCAATTGTGGCAACTAGCCAAACTGATGCTCCATAGCAAAAAAGTTCTTTCAGTTATCACAAAAACGAGTAGAGGAAGGGGATTTCATCTCTGTTGCTTGCGATTTTTTTAATGCACGCAGTAGAGATGAGAGAACGCTATTTGGGTTTTATTGAGGTTAATTGCCATTTCTTTTTTTTTATTGAAACTCCTTTTCGAATTTTAGATTTCCACGCGCTAGAACGCACATAGCAGTTGAGAGCAAGTCTTAGAGACTAGAAGCCTATTAGCTTTGGTCTGTAAAACTTGCTCTTTTGCCGCCGGCATGCGCCGCGGG
>JADLFC010000176.1 GCA_020845775.1 Deltaproteobacteria bacterium | reverse complement strand
GGCCAAGCAGTCGATTCCTCGGCAATAGTTATTATGCCAGGAAACTTTGAATAAACCTGCTCATTAAACTTGCGTAAAAAATTAATCGCCTCAATATTTTCGCGCCCTCCATAGGGATTGGGGATCCATTCGCCTTCTTTGCGGGAGTAGTCGAGATACAGCATAGAAGCCACTGCATCAACTCTAAGCCCATCTATGTGATATTTTTCTAACCAAAAAAGAGCATTGCTAATTAGAAAATTTGCTACTTCATGCCGACCATAATTAAAAATAGACGTGTCCCAGTCCGGATGCACTCTTTGCTTCGGATCGGAGTGTTCAAAGAGATGAGTTCCATCAAAAAATCCTATGCCATGCTCGTCGTATGGGAAGTGACCAGGCACCCAATCTAAAATTACTCCTATGCCATTTTGATGAAGACAATCCACCAAATACTTAAAATCGTCAGGACTTCCGAAACGGCTAGTAGGCGCAAAATACCCTACCGTTTGATAACCCCAAGAGGCATCGAAGGGATGCTCTGAAACGGGGAGAAATTCAACGTGAGTAAAACCCATTTTCACTACATACGCAGAGAGTATACTTGCGAGCTCCCTGTATGATAACCATCGATTCCCCTGCTCGGGACAGCGCATCCATGAGCCGAGATGCACTTCATAAATGC
Organism: Deltaproteobacteria bacterium; assembly: GCA_020845775.1. NCBI lineage: Bacteria > Pseudomonadati > Myxococcota > Myxococcia > Deltaproteobacteria bacterium. The sequence goes on along the minus strand of JADLFC010000176.1, from coordinate 4,582 downwards.
TGATTGGCGCATTAATATTGTTTCTTTCAGAGCGGGAACTCATCCACTGCAAGTCGTGCCACTTGTATTTGTCTACATTCCAAACTTTTGAGGCAGTCCGCGGCCTAAGTTCAGCCGCAAAACCGTAAGGATCCGCCTTGTCTACCGAATAACCACCTACGGACGACACTATGTGATACTTGTAAAGTTCACCCTCTGTCACTCCAGGAACAAACAACTCCCATACGCCTGAATAATCCTTGTTCTGCATAACATGACTGCTATTGTTCCAGGAATTAAAATCTCCAATAACTGAAACGCTTGCGGCATTAGGTGCCCACACTGCAAAGGTAGTTCCAGCTACGCCATTGCTTAAACCAACATGCGCCCCCATTTTTTCGTACGAGCAATAGTGAGTTCCCTCTCTTAAGAGATATAAATCGAATTCTGTAAGGCTATCTGCATTTGTCTTCAACACTTACCTCGCTATGTATACATTCGACCTGCGAATTACTCTATTTTTTTAAACTGCAATAAAAACACACTTAAACTCCTAGGTGAAGCCGGATATGTGTCATTTCCACTAAAACAACTTATTGGCTCGCCATTGCCGTCTTCTACAGTGCTTAACTCTAACAACCAATAGGTAGAACTATCGAAAATTGGAAGCCTAAACTCTACAATTTCACTATGCGCGTTAAATACCAAAAGCAAGGTATCGCCAATAACGGCGTGGCCCTTTTCGTCTAGTTCCTCTATCAGCGCTCCCGACAAGCATACTGCTAAACTGCGGGCAAAGTGATCTTGCCAATCCTTTTCCTGCATTTCTAGACCAGATGGAGCGTACCAAGTGATGTCCTTTTTGCCCGAAATTGGATCGAGTTTGCCCTTGAAAAACTTTCGCCTTTCAAATACTGGATTTCCCTTGCGCAGTTTAGCAAGCCGACTAACGAAGTTTAGCAAATTCTGCTGCTCAACATTCCACTCCCAAGAAAGCCACGTCCGCTCATTATCGTGACAATAGGTATTGTTATTGCCATACTGTGTTCGCCCATATTCATCTCCCGAATTAATCATGGGCACTCCGGATGAAAAGAAAAGTGTAGCTAAAAAATTCCGCATCTGGCGATTCCGAAGCGCCTTAATGCTAACATCTTTTGTCTCTCCTTCTACTCCGCAGTTCCAACTCCGATTGTCATTATCGCCGTCCCTGTTGTTATCCTTGTTAGCCTCATTGTGCTTCTGGCTATAACTGACTAAATCCCTTAACGTAAAACCGTCATGGCAAGTTACAAAGTTAATGCTGGCATAAGGCCTGCGCGCGCCACCGTAGAGATCGCTACTGCCAACTAATCTCGTCGCAAACTCTCCCAAAACTCCGTGATCTCCCTTCCAAAAGCTGCGCATGACGTCGCGGTACTTTCCGTTCCACTCTGTCCAAAGCACTGGGAAATTTCCCACCTGATAGCCACCCTCTCCCAAATCCCAAGGCTCCGCTATTAGCTTTACTTGCGAAATAACTGGATCCTGGTGAATAACTTCAAAGAAGGCTGCCAACTGATCGACTTCATAAAGCTCACGTGCTAAAGCGCTTGCTAAATCAAAACGAAAACCATCCACATGCATCTCGAGTATCCAATACCGCAGACTGTCCATTATTAACTGTAGCACACGAGGATGGCGCATGTTTAGGGTGTTGCCACAGCCGGTAAAATCCTGATAATAACATTTTTGTTTGTCCACCAAACGATAATAGACCTGATTGTCAATTCCTCTAAACGAGAGATGCGGACCTAGATGGTCGCCTTCTGCGGTGTGGTTGTAAACAACATCCAAGATAACCTCCATATTATTGGCATGAAGAGTCCTTACAAGCGTTTTAAATTCATTTATTTTTTGCAACGGATCGGGATGTTTGGAGTATTCGGGTTCTGGCGCAAAATATCCCAACGTATTATAGCCCCAGAAATTGCTAAGACCTCGTTTGAGCAAATGTCTATCGTGAAGTTTCGCGTGAACTGGCATTAGTTCAACCGACGTAACGCCTAGTCGCTTTAAGTGATCGATAACCGGCTCGCAAGTAAAACCCCAATACGTTCCCCGCAGATGAGGAGGAACATCTGGATGCAACATCGTCATGCCTTTTACATGCGCTTCGTAGATTATGGTCTTGTGCCATGGCGTATTTGGACGCCTATCGTCTCCCCAATTAAACGAACTATCTACCACTGCTGCCAAGGGCGCATATTGGACATTGTTTCTTGTGTCCATTTTCTGATTATCGTCCCCCTTGCTGATGCGATAAGAAAACATTGAATCATGCCATGTAACGCCCCTAGCAATTGCCTTGGCATAGGGATCCAAAAGCAACTTGTTTGCATTGAAGCGCTTGCCATTTACCGGATCCCAAGGCCCATGGACTCTGTAACCGTATAATTGTCCCGGCCTAACATCCGGCAAATAGGCATGCCAAACGCTATCCGTATATTCCGACATGGGAATCTGGTGCGACTCTGCCTTGGCTTTAGGCGAATCGAATAAGCATAACTCAATTCTAGTTGCGTTTTCGGAAAATATGGCAAAGTTAACACCCATACCATCCCAAGTTGCTCCAAGGGGATAAGGCTTTCCTGGCCAAACTCGAAAGGAAGGACTACTCATTTAGTGCACTTTTCCAATAACTCTTTAGCAAATTTTAACTTAGCAAAATATAATGAAAACAACGCTTAAGTTAGAGTATCCTATCAAAGAAACAGTAGCAGGCATAATGCATAACTCAGACGAGGCCCTTTGGATAAATCTCTAAAATGCTTGTATAGATTGTTTGGTCTTCGGAAATCCTATTACGACATCTGGGGGAACAAACATCAATTGTCCGAGGAAGTTGCTAGAGAATTCTTTTTTTCCTTAGGCTTAAGCAGGAATGATTTGGCAAATCCAGGCGCTGCTGTTGAAAGGCTTAGAGATTCGCAATGGGAAACTCTACTGCCCGCTGTAGAAATAATTGACGAAGACAGCATTAATTCGCGCCTCATCTTAAACATTCGAGAAGAACTGATTCACGCTAAGCTAAGATGGAGCCTTCAAGATGAAGGCGGTAGTATTTCTAGCGGAGAATTAGAGCTAACGACTTTAAAAAAGCTCCGCAGTCGCCACGTAGGAAGCACTATAATTCATCGCTTTATCTTTCGCCTTAATGGCAAGCTTCCTCTGGGCTATCATAAATTTTTTATCACTAAGCTCTCTAATAGCGGAGAGGAAACGCTTGGCGTAACGCAATTAATAGTAACACCGAAACAGTGCTACCTACCAGAGGTCGTAGAACGAGAGCAAAAATTAAAGGGTTTGTCGGTTCAATTATACGCCGCGCGTTCTAAAACGAACTGGGGTATCGGCGACTACAAAGACTTACAAAGCTTAATTGAAGATGTTTGCAAAACAGAAGTGTCGTTTGTTGGCTTAAACCCTCTACACGCTTTTTCGTTAACACCCCCAGTTTACTTCAGTCCCTACGCCCCACTAAGCCGCTCTCAGTTTAATCCCTATTACCTCAACGTCGAGGCTTTGGAAGAAATGAGCTTGGAAAATAGCCGTTTATGCCAACTCTGCCAATCCAATGAATTTAAAAGCCAAATAGAAAAGACTAGAAGCAGCGAGCTAATCGATTACGAAGGCGTATACGACTTAAAGAGAAGGGCTTTAGAAGCTGCCTTCGAGGATTTTTTCGAGAATCATTTCTCTAAAGCAACCAAGAGGTCTAAGGAGTTCCTAGCTTTCGCAAATAGCGGCGGCGACGCTTTAGATAAATATTCAACATACGAAGCTCTGAAGAGACATTTTTACAAACTAGATAATGCATCCTGGGGCTGGCCAGTTTGGCCTCTGCCTTACCAAGATCCAAACTCCACCGAAGTAGCTAGATTCAAGGAAGAAAACCAAAAAAGCATGCTTTTTTTTAAATACGTCCAGTGGCAATGCAATGTGCAACTTAGCGCGGTTCAAGAAAAAGCAGACGGGCTCGCTCTGGGACTTTATTTGGACTTGGCTTTGGGAACGAGCAAAGATAGTGCTGACGTTTGGGCTACGCAGAGTTCTTATGCCGTAGAAGTCGAAGCTGGCGCCCCGCCGGATTATTACAACGCACTGGGCCAAAAATGGGGATTTGCACCTTTTAATCCAGCGGGACTAAAAGGCAACGCCTTTAAAGAGTTTATCGAAGTTCTAGTAGCAAACATGCGATACGCTTCTGCCATTAGAATCGATCACATAATGTCGCTAACAAGACTTTTTTGGATACCAGAAGGCAAATTGCCTATAGAGGGTGGATACGTTCGCTATCCCTTAAGGGAACTATCTGCAATCATAGCCTTAGAGAGCCATAGAAATAAATGCATGGTAATAGGGGAAGATTTAGGGACCGTACCGAACGACATCCGGAAGACCATGCATGAACGTAGAATGTTGTCATACAAGATCCTGCTTTTTACAAAAGATCGACATGGCAACTTCCTTCCCTCCGATGGTTACCCAGAGCTTTCTCTAGCAACAGGCACAGTTCACGACCTTCCAAGCTTTTGGAGCTATTGGGATCAAAAGGACATAG
>JADLFC010000175.1 GCA_020845775.1 Deltaproteobacteria bacterium | reverse complement strand
TTCTTTTTATTTAAGTTATAGTAGGCGTGTCTTGGGGAGGTCGTCCGAGCGGCTCATAATATTTCGGGAGGGTTAAGAGATGGCATATGTAGTAGCTGAGCCTTGTGTTGGAACTAAAGATCGATCTTGCGTCGAAGTGTGTCCGGTTGATTGTTTTTATGACTATAAGAATGAGGAATTAAACAAGAAAGTGGGGGCCAATCCCTCCAAGCCGGGTGACGAGGGAATGCTAGTAATTCACCCCGATGAATGCATTCATTGTGGCGCCTGTGAGCCAGAATGTCCCGTTGAGGCTATTTTTGAAGACAGCGACGTTCCAGAGAAATGGTCGGATTACATCGAGCTCAATGCCAAGGCAACTGAGGGTTGTAGCGCTGATGATTTAGATGCTAGGCGAGTGACATCAAAGTAGGCTTTCTTTTCCCATATTATTCTTACTTAATTCTTAGCGTTTGTGTTTATTTTAGGGTTGTGAAGTCATGCCAATTGTCATCGTGGTTGGAGCGCAATGGGGGGATGAGGGGAAGGGTAAAGTCGTCGATTATCTTGCGGAAAAGACAGATTTAGTAGTCCGTTTTCAGGGTGGTAACAATGCTGGGCACACTCTGGTAGTGGATGGGAAGAAGGTTGCGCTTAAACTCATTCCTTCTGGCATACTTCGCAATGGGGTTAGATGTTTGTTGGCATCTGGCGTGGTGGTAGATCCGATTGCTTTTATACAAGAAATCGACGAATTGTCGCGCAATGGCATTACTATATCGCCAAAGCGTCTAGGTCTTGCTGGGGAAATACAGCTCATTTTGCCTTATCACAAGGCGCTAGATACTTCGAGAGAGGCAATCAGGGAGGGCGATAAGTTAGGAACAACTGGCCGCGGTATTGGGCCTGCTTACGAGGATGCAGTTTCAAGGTTAGGCGTGCGCCTAATCGATTTGGCAAGTTTTCAATATTTGGAAAGTGTTATTGCCCGACAGGTAGAAGAAAAGAACCGCTATTTGAAGTCAGTGCTGGGTTCGTCGTTTGAGTTTAGCGCAGAAGCTATATTAGCGGATCTGAAAATTGCTGCCGAGCGACTACTGCCTTATGTAACTAATGTGAGCCTAGAATTAGAGGATGTTTTTGGTAGAAATGGAGATGTCCTATTTGAGGGCGCACAAGGTACTCTGTTAGACGTTAGCCACGGAACCTATCCGTACGTCACCAGCTCGAATACTTTGGCAGGTTTTGCGAGCGTGAGTGCTGGCTTCGATCCTAGACGTATAGATAGAATTATTGGCGTATGTAAGGCATACTGCACTAGAGTTGGCGAAGGGCCGTTCCCGACGCAGGATAATGGAGCGGATGGTGAGCTAATGAGGCAGGTCGGGCAGGAATTCGGAACGGTAACGGGTAGGCCTCGGCGTTGTGGTTGGCTGGATTTAGTGGCTCTTAAAAAGGCTGTCAGGCTTAATGGCATAGATCAGTTAGTCATTACTAAGCTCGATGTATTAAGCGGTTTCGCTACAATTAAGCTCGCCGTATCTTATATGCTTGACGGCAAGGAGATTAGCGAGTTGCCGATATCGAGTTTTGACGTGGCGCGAGCTATCCCGTGTTACGATGAAATGCCCGGATGGAGTGAGGATCTGTCGAGTGTTAGGAGTTTCGATGAGCTACCAATTACGGCGAAAGAATTTTTGCGAGTTGTAGGCAAACTCCTAAATTGCGATATCTTTGGATTTTCTATCGGGCCATCGCGCGAGCAGACGATAATAGTTTAAGTGGCTTTTTAATTAGGGAAGAACTATGGCATTGCCAGTGGAAACAAGTATTCGCGTTAGCAGCTTGGAAAGGCCTCTAGTGATGATTGTCGATGATGAGGTTAGTATATGTTCTACCTTGTCAAGTGTACTGGAAGATGAGTCATTTGCTACTATTACGGCAAATAGTGGCAGTGAGGCGTTGGAAAAGATTAGAGAGTTTAATCCAGTACTGGTTTTTCTAGATATATGGATGCCAGGATGGGATGGTTTGGAGACGCTTGAGAAAATCAAAGCGGCTTCTCCTCTTACAGAGGTAGTTGTTATCTCCGGACATGCTACGATTGCCAATGCCTTGGAGGCAACTAGGCGAGGCGCGTTTGACTTTATAGAAAAGCCTTTTGATATCGATAGTATAGTTATATCGGCAAATAGAGCGCTAGAACACTACAAACAGCAGGTCGAGATAAATATAAAAAGTAGTCTGGCAAATCACTCGCTAGGTGTCGCTAATGGATATGGCAAGGTAGATCTTCCTGTATTAACGCACCCTGGGATATTAAGCACAGGTCTTAAGGGGGCTAACATTGGACAGAGAACTCTCAAGGCCAGTGCTGTTCTCTATGGTCAAGGGCTTCATTCCGGTGAAAAGAGCGGTTTAATCCTCGAACCACTGCCGCTTAATTCTGGTATTCATTTTGGCAAAATCGGTGGAGCAAAATCAGTAGCGGCTTTTCTTGATAACGTAGAATCCACGAGCTTTGCCACGACTATTAGAAGGGATTCGGTTTCGGCGGCTACGATAGAACATTTAATGGCTGCGTTACATGCTTACAAAATTAGTAATTTGCTAATCAAGTGCAATAGAGAGGTTCCTATTTTAGACGGGTCCGCCTCAAAATTTTGTCAAATGATAGATGAAGTGGGGATTGAGGAGCAGGGTGGGGTGTGGAATGAAATAGCCATAGACAGGAAAATTGTACTTGGTGGTGCAGAAAGTGGTCGAAGTTTAGGTGAGTTTATAAGCATCGAGCCAAGCGCGTCGTTCGTCGTTAATTATGAATTAGCTTACCCGGAGCCAGTGGGTAAGCAGGAATTTAGTTTTACTTTGAGTTCTGCGGAGGCTTTTAAGAGAGAAATTGCATCAGCTCGGACCTTTGGCTTTGTTAAAGACATTGAAAAACTACAAAGAGCCGGTTTAGCGGCTGGTGGCAGATTTGATAACTTTATTATGATAGGCCCAGACAACGTCGTTAATACTGAGCTAAGGTTTGACAATGAGCCGGCTCGTCACAAAATCCTAGATATTATTGGCGATTTGTTTCTTTTAGGTAGGCCAATTCGCGGCACGGTTACGGCCCGCATGTCCGGCCACTCTGACAACACATCTTTGCTCTGCGAACTTAAGAAACTTGCTTGTCCAGTAATGGATTCTAACTAGGAAGAGGCTAAAAACTCAAGTGCCTTAACTCCGGCGGAAGTTATTTTCCAGTTATTGCTGGTGAGATCTCCAGCTGGTTCAGGTTCTACTAAAGACCTGCCCTCAAGAATAAACAATGCACGCTGAATTTCGTCCCTGCTGTCTATTCCCACAGCAGAGGCGATTTCGGCAATTGCCTTGGTCTTCTGTGTAGACTCACTCGTTTTATTGAGCGAATTCAGTACATCAATTTCCTTGTTTGAAAAAACTACCTTTCTCACCTTGATTCCTTAATTCCCATTAGTTGCGCACATTCGGCCAGACTTTTAAGAGCTGTCTTTTTTAGAATGCAAAAAACAGCGCATATATTGCACTATGTCTCTCAGTAACGCAACTACAGACTGAAAAACCGATACGATTAGTATGTTGTTGTTAAAGTTCGCCGCTTAATTGTTTTTCTACGAGGCCGCGATACTCGAGCTCAAGCATTTCGTGCTGGCCTTGCAGGTTCAAATAGCGTCCAGATGCTTGGTTATAGACCTGAATTAGGCCGTCTAGGTGCTTACAGGCTAAGTTATAAGCAGCTTCAATCTCTGTAATTGCTTTTTGCTGTTCTTCAGTTATTTCAGTGTTATTAGAAAGTTCTTTTAGCTGTGACTGAGATTCCTTGAGCTGAATTTCTAAATTTTGGTGTTCTAACTTTAGCTGTTCTCTAGTGGCCTTTAGTTCAGCAGCTATCGTCGTACTGTTTTCCCGACCGATTTTTAACTCATTGTGTCTTGCTTCCTTTTCTTTAATTGTGACTTGTGTTTTTCGCAGAGCCTCTTCAACTCTCGACAGTTTATCAGCTTCTTTCTTTAGTTTGTCGCTTAATTCCAGGAGCTCCTGTGTATGGGTCGTTAGGTTATCAAGTGGCAGCATGCCATTAATTCGCGAAAAAGCCTGTTCAATAGCCTTCTCTATCGCATTAGAATGCTTGCCCAGGGTTTCATAGCTCGAAGTTAGAGAACTAGATAGTATATTTCGAAAATGGCGAAATATAAACATAATGCCGATCGCTGCCAATCCAGCAACGACAGTAGAGACTACTATGAAGACACTCATATTTTCCATGCTATCTGCGATTATCTACTTAGCCACTGTGGTATGTCAAAATCTTTTTTTCTATCGATCTACCGCTAGTCGCGCAGTATAGTGAGGCATTAGCGAATATTTCGCCTCAAGTTCGGGTTTCTTATCAATTTCTAGGCGCCAAGAGTTAACATGTTGGTCTATCGGAATACCAGCGAGCAAGGATAGATATCCACCGAGTTGCTTTTCTCCTTCAGTACTTAGTTTAATCAAAAAATCAGTCTTGATTTCCTCAAACTGATTTAGTGGATTAGGTTGGCGCGGTAGAGAAGTTTGAACCCGCGTTTTTAGTTGCGCTACACCTTTACCGACTATGCTGCCTAGAGAGGATTTTAGCAGCAATTTTTCAAGTGAAATGCTTTCTCCTGATTGTCCAATAACTAAGCGAGCCGACAAATCTCTTATATCTGGAATCGGCATAAAGCTCTTAAGTTCGGGATGCGGAATCATAGAGCAGTCTTCTAACAAGACTTCTAAATTCGATATGCGCGGAATGTTGCTACCAAAGTTAGAATAAGAAATCGCTGAGTCAAATGTAGCATGAACCTTGCCGTTAACGCCTAATAGCTTAAGTGCTGGATGCGATGCTAAGTCGAGGTTGCTTGCTTCCACCTTTAAGTGCGTATCGTCGTCTCTAAATGGCTTTGACCAGCTGAAATCTACTTTGCCGTTGTAAGTTAAAAGAGTCCCAATTATTGTCGGACTTAGTTTTGCTAGTGAAAGCAGGCTAGGTTTTATAGTCCCATCGTCTACAACTATTGGAATGTTAATTTGATTTGCTGGCAATACATAGCTCGCTCGCTTGAATTTAAGTGAAAACGGGAATTCAACATCAATCTCATCGAACGCGAAGGCATTATTGTGGGCTGTGTTGTAGACTTCAAGTGAATCTGTAATCCGCTTTAGACAATAGTCTTTTGTCCAAAAAAAGGCTGCGAAAAGTGCAATTGCCGATAATGCAAGGACAACTTTCTTGTTCAAGGTTTAGGCCTTTTTCTTGCTAATGCTAGCAATGCTAATAGTAGTGCGCAAAGTATCCTTATCTCGACCTGGTAGCACATCTACCTTTCCCACGAAGAGCACGTCGCTTCTTTGCTCTAATTCTCTAAGGACATCGACTAGTTGCTGGAGGCTTAAAGAATTGATCTCTAGCGAAAACTCTTGCGTTTCAAACTCCTGATCGAGGCTTTCCGGAGGTCGAGTTTTCTTGAGCGAGTAGTCGTTATTGCCAACGCTTTTTCGCACTATCTGGTCTATTTCATTTGTGACTTGCTCAAACGAGAGTTGTGATTTCTTAAAACTGGCTTTTAGTCCCTCGAGCTTTTTTGCCAACATAGAGTATTTCTTTGCATGTTCTATGAATTCCTCTAGTTCCTGCTCTCTCATATCCGCGCGTCGTCTTGTTTGATCGACGTAATCGCTAAGTGCAGAGAATGGAGAGCTGAGGCCAAGAAATAGCAATAGCACAGCTGCGCCAACAGTAAGACCCCTCTCTCTGGGGCTAAGGCCGTCAAACCAAGCAATAGCTTTTTTTTGAACGTAACGACGATTAATCTTGCCGAATTTGAAATCCACTGTGTTAATACCTATTTGCAAAACATAACTTCTGCCTTGAATTGCACACGGCTCTCTCGAGAGGTTGTGCCAGATGAGGAGTTCACCTGAACATTGCAAAACCTTCCTACCCTCTTTTCTAACGCACTGTTAAGCTTTCCTAGAGATGGAAAATCGACCACTGAACCACGAAAGCTAAACCCACTGTCCCTAATATTCAAGGCATCGATGTGGACATCAATCGTCTTGTCGACTGCTATCGATAGCTCTTTAATGGATTCTAGCGGAGAAAGCGAGGCGAGAGAGCTTAGGCTTCTAAGTTGCTGTTCTACAGAACGCACCTTGTCTTTTAGAAAGTCGATTTCTCCACCATTTGGCACGTCTAAGTCTGGAACAATGCCTTGTACGCTCTTAGTAAACTCGGACTCGACCTGAGATAGCGCCGCATAGCTCGAATAGACAGTTGTTGCACACCACAGGAGTCCAGTCACGAGAAATAGAGCTATGTAGTTCCATTCTCCCTTGATAGCGCCTAGTAAGTTACCCCAACCAGGTTTGTAGGCGAATTCGTTCTTCCTGAAATTTACGCGACTATAATTTTTATAATCGGTTTTTTCGCTCAAAAACAACCCTATTGCCCATGCAAGTTCACTCGCGCTAGCGTCAACTGAGCTGTCAATATTAACTAGATCCGAGAAGTCTAAATCTCGAATTTCGCAGCTCAATGCCTGTTTTAAGTGATGCGAAAGAGATGGCATGCCTAGAACAAACAGCCTAGCAACACTAGCGCCGCTAACAATTTCTACCTGGGCAATGGAGCACAGCAGACAGCTAAGAATATAATCGAGCTGTTCTTCCGTAGCGGCGAGTTTACTAAACGGCATTTCACGGAGATGCTTAATTTTGCCTTCTATGCAGATTGCTAAAGAGCATGCCGACTCAGAGACTAAGACTATCCCAAACGAATTATTTTCCTCGTTTTGCAAATACGCTGCAAGGGCCGATATAGCTGATGACCTCGTGGTGAGAATCTTCGGCTCTAGGGCAGAGGCTTTAAGCCGTTCAAGAATATCAGCAACCTCGGATTTGGGAATCAAAGAGGCCAATATTTCGTATTTGCTGTCGACTTCGTCAATTATCTGGTGTGCAATCAAAAAGTCATCAATGCTAAATGGCAAGAGATCCTGTAGCTGAAGCGGCAGAATCTGATCTAGCTTCTTGTCGTCTCTAAACGGCAAAACTAGATTCTCAGTAAGCACATTCTGCGAGGAAGTGAAGGCTATAATAGTATCCGCTTCCAAGTCTATGGCTGAAAATGTTGGGCTAGTGTTGTCACTTTCACCGGGAGATTCTAAGGATTTGCCGTTACTGCTTGAAAGCGCGCCAAGATCAATTTCTCGTACCTCGAGAATATCTATCATGCCACTTGGTAAAGCCTCACCCCTTACCACTTTGGCTCTGTCGTTCGCGACGTCTACTGCTAGCAATGCGCCCATATGAAATAACAATTATTTTAACCCTTTAGATAAATCTTTAGGAAAACCCACATTTTCCAACAGGAATATCATCTGACTTGTCCTAGGGCAAGTTTGAAACCGATAGATACAACAAAAGCGCCCAAACTCCTACTGTGCCTGGAGAAATTGGTCATAAGAGGTGCGAGCTCCCTTACCGGCACTAATGGCAAAGGCAGTTTGAAACTCTTCTACCGGAGATTCGTCAACTTGCATACTCAGCGTAACCTGTATGGCCTCCGGTAGGCGATATGGATCCTGCCATTGACTCAGCCATTTGCCGTTTAGTGCATAGCTAAAATTTAGTGAGATTATATTTTCACTTATGGGGAAAATGATCTTTTTTTTCTCGGCACTTGGCGAAGCCTGAGTGCCGACAGCCGCTTCCTCTCGCACCAAGGTATATTTTTGCCAATGTCCTTGATTTCTATCCTCATCTGCCGAATCCTGACTTTCTACTAGGTGGTAGTATAGCTCTGTCAGATCTCCGTTTGTGCTGGCATTAAAGAAGTATTGGCTACCCTGTGATGTTATAAAACGGATTGCATCAGTATCGGCATTGCTTGACTGTATATCCTCGGCGTTTAAGAAGGCATTTCGTTTTCCCGAGGTTTGTTGCGATTGTTGGTCACTCGTAGGTAGTGGCTGTGTCTCCATAGCAGAAAACTCTCGATTGAGCCTGTCGAAGATGTACCTTGCATCGTTATAGAGTTTGCGCTGACTTAATACCAAATCCTTGCTCTTCATGAGGTTAGCCATGGCGGTAAATGTAATGCTAGAAATAAAGCCCAGCAACAAAACAACGACGATAATTTCGAGCAGCGTAAATGCGCCTTCATTTGCCAATGCGTTTAGGCACCTAGCGCGGGACGGCACTAAGCGGATCCGGGCGAACGAAGTACACCAAGGTAAAGTTCTCATCGGCTTTTTCCCCCCAAGCAATGGTTAAATCGATGCGCTTGAATGTGTTTTGCAATTCGGGAATATCAATACTGCTAATCTCTTGAGTATATGTCCAACTCTCCATAGCTTTGCGTTCATTTTCGTCTTTGGCGTTGCCAGTAATCACGCCCTGCTCGGCAAAAAGGTCCATCAAGCCCCCACTCGTTAGGCCCTCATCGGGTGAGCGTGGCGCAATTTCAATCGAGGACATAATTTGTTTTGCATACATTGCCGCCTTTGAGCGGTTTTTCTCAGCTGTAAACTGCTGTAGGTAATGAGTCTGTAAAATGATTACAGTGCTTAATCCTATGCCTAAAATGGCAATTGCCACTGTAATTTCTATGAGAGTAAAGCCGCATTGCCGAAAGCTAGTTCGCCGGCAGCTCCCCGAGCGTCCACTCAAAATCCTTATCTCCTTCTATTAGCTTAACAGCTCCCGTAGACGGATTCATTACTGCCGTAAACATAGCGCCCTTAACTGCCAGGTGCACTACGGCAAATTCGCTAGCGCCTCTTGCTGAAAACCGAACATACGCCTTGCCGGAATCGTGTTTGCCCCTAGGGGTGCTCACATCGCTAAAACGCATATTCTCAGCAATGGACACGCTTTCAGCCAAGCTGGGGAAAGCTAACGGTGTCCCGAGCTGCACCGAACCTTCGCTATCCCCAAAAATGTGTTGATAAAACAACACATCAAGCGCGCCACCCTGACGCTCATCCTCACGCAAAAATTCCTCCTTCAATTCCTCCCCCGCATCATCTCCCGTCGCCGCTGCATTTTCCTCACGCCGCTTTTTCTCTGAATCCAACCTCAACCCACTCAAATAGTCTACCTGTTCAACCGTATTCCCCTCCCTGGGAACTTCTCGTCTAACGCAATAACTTTGATTGTCCAGGTCGAGTATTAGGCGGTAGTTCTCATTTCGCGATACGGCCTCATTGAATAAAAATTCCCAGGTGTTGATAAATTTTCTAAGATCGCTACTCGTGCGCAAAGACGTCAACGTTCCCATCCTCCCCACCGCAATTCCGCTAATAATAACTATAAGAGCTATTACCAATACCAACTCAACCAGCGTAAAACCCTTCTGTCCTCTCTCGCCTCTGTATGCAACGCTAAAATCCACCACCCTTGGCAAAGGCCTATGGTTTAACCGTTAAGTCTTGGTTCGGACCGCTGCCTCCTGTGACGCCATCAGAGCCAAGGCTAGTTAGCGAAAATGTGCGATCTTCGTTCTCCGTAGAATATCGAAAACGATTGCCCCAAACATCCTCCAAGTCCTCCTCCTTGATGAGAGACTGATTGACGAGTTCCTCGAGCTTGTTTGGAAACGAGTTGTTCTGCAAACGATACAATTCGAGTTGCCCCTTTAACTGCTCTGCCTTAAGTTTATTGGCGTTCCACTTTGCCATGTCCGCTTTGCCAAATACTCCCTTGGCAACTATGCCAAACACGATAGAAAGTAGTACTATTACCACTATGATTTCAACTAGGGTAAACCCCTTATCTTCTTTAAGATATTTCTTTATTCCAGACATATATTTATATTTACCAATGTTATTGCAATATAGAGCTTTCCCCATATTATTGTTTACCGTCGGCGTTTCGGCAAGTATCCTATGGATATACCGTTTCCAAAAAGTAAGTTAAATATTTTACTTTTTGAAAACGGTATTTGTTGTTTACTGGCAAGTGCTTACGCACTTGCTTGTTATGCCGTTTCTAAAAATCCTTTTTAGAAACGGCATAACTTATCCCGCAAGGGATGTCATTTCCAGCATTGGCAGCATTACGGCTATTAAGATGAAACCCACCAGAAGGGCAAGGAATAGTATTAAAATTGGATTAAGTATGGCCGTAAGGCTAGTAACTATGGAATTCATTTCTGATTCATAACTCTGCGCGGCTCTTATTAGCATGTTTTCAAGCTGGCCAGTCTTTTCTCCGATTGCCGTCATGTGTACTAAAAGGCGCGGGAAGACTTTAGTTTGGTCTAACTGGTTGGCTAGGCTTTTTCCTTCGCTTACGCCTAGAATAATCCCATCCAGCGTTTGTTGAATTACCACGTTTCCTAGAATATTCTTTACGATAGTGAGTGCGGTAATTAGCTCGACGCCGCTAGACAGCATCGTTCCCAATGTGCGAGAAAATTGGGCCGATGCGATCTTTTTCGTAAAAGGGCCAAAGATCCGAGAACGCAGTTTAAAGTTATCTATTTGCCTTCTTCCCTTTGTAGTTAAGGCATACTTTTTAAAAGCCGTTATTCCGAAGACTATCATTGCAAGTATCGCCCACCAGTAGCTTCTTACAAAGTCGCTAAGAACTACGACTATCTGCGTAGGAAGAGGTAAGGCCGCGTCTCGATCTTCAAATATTTCCGTTAACTGTGGAACGACGTAAGTTAACAACAGCACTACGACTCCGAGGCATAGGAGCAGCATTAAAACTGGATAAGCAATGGCAGAAAGGATTTTTCTATGTAGCTGAACTTGGGCCTCCAAAAGATCAGCAAGGCGTTCCATTACGAGATCTAGCGTTCCGCTTGCTTCGCCAGATTTAACCATATTTGCGTAGAGCGGTGGAAAAACTTTTGGGTAATTTTGAAGCGCATTGGCAAAGGAGCTACCTTCGGTAATTCGATCGCACACTTCTGAAAAGACTGTCTTTAATCTCGGCTGCTCAAGTTGCTCCTTTAATGCCTTGATGGCTTCAACTAAAGGTATTCCCGCGCTCACTAGTGTGGCTAATTGCCGAGTAGCAATGCTTAGTTGTGCAGTGCTTACCTTGCGCTCCAATAGCCACGCCAATGGTTGTTTGGTTACCGAAAGCGGTTGGCGTTGCCTCTCTAGGAGTGAGGTTGGAAATATTCCTTGGGCCTTTAGTTTTAGACGGGCGGTTTTTGCGCTGTCTGCATCGACTAAGCCTTTTAACTTTCGTCCCTTAGTGCTAAGCGCTGTGTATTCAAAGACCGCCATGTAACAATATTTATTGCTATTCGATTATGTTGCTTTCTTGGGTAACTCGTAACACTTCTTCTACAGAAGTAATGCCTGCCAGTACCTTTTTTGCTCCATCGTGGCGCAAACCCACAAAGCCACGACAAGCGTTGCGAATTTGGCTCGCATCTGCTCGTTGCATGATTTTACCTCTTATCTCGTCATCGATAAGCATGATTTCGTGAATACCAGTTCGTCCAGAATATCCAGTTTGTTGACAATGTTTGCAGCCACCATCAGCAGCATCGAATATATCACGACTAACTACTGATATAGGATCTAAGCCTAGTTCCTGACACTCGTCATCCGATATCTGTTTAGATACCCTGCAATGCTTGCAAAGCTGCCTAACTAGGCGTTGTGCCATTATCGCAATTACGCTGGAGGATATAAGAAATGGCTCCACTCCCATATCGAGAAGACGAGTTACTGCTCCGGCCGCATCGTTGGTGTGCAGCGTAGAGAATACCAAATGCCCAGTAAGCGAAGCCTGAATAGCAATTTCTACAGTGTCGCGATCTCTAATTTCTCCCACCATGATAACATCCGGATCTTGGCGAAGAATTGACCTAAGGCCGGTTGCAAAAGTAAAGTCTATTTTGGGATTTACTTGCATTTGGCCTATCCCTTTTAGCTCGTACTCAACGGGGTCTTCTACGGTAAGAATGTTTTTATCCGCAGAATTTATTTTTGATAGACAAGCGTATAGAGTAGTTGTTTTCCCTGAACCAGTTGGACCCGTTACCAAAATGATGCCGTGGCTCTTGTGGATTATCTTATTAATAATTTTTGAATGCTTGGAACTTAAGCCCAATGTCTCAAGATCTATGACGATGCTCGACTTCTCGAGTAGTCGCATTACAATGCGCTCGCCGTAGCGCGTAGGAACGGTTGAAATGCGAATGTCTACGTCTTGGCCTGCGACTCTAATTCCGATGCGCCCGTCTTGGGGAAGGCGCTTTTCGGCGATGTTTAGATTAGCCATCACCTTGATTCTCGAAAGGATAGATGCTTGGAACATTTTGTCCTCTTCATCTACATCGTGCAAAACGCCGTCGACGCGGAAGCGCACTTTTAGGCAATCCTCAAACGGCTCTATGTGTATATCGCTGGCATGTTGGGTAGTCGCCCTAAAAATGAGCGTGTTTACGTAGCGAATGATTGGCGCATCGTCGTCTTCCGAGTCGGTAACGTCAATCTTAAGAGACGAAGAAATAGCATCCGGGTCACCGTGTTCTTCCTCGCTTTCGAGCGAGCTAGATTTATCCGTCATTAGGCGACTTCTTATTTTATTAATGGCCTGAATTATTTCGCTCTCAGGGGTAACTACGATCTTTATCGGTCGATCGTAACACATGCGAAGAGCATCTATGGCAGAAGTGTTCAATGGATTGCTGGATGCGACTGTCAATAAATGTTCGCTAATCGCGATAGGTATTATCTTGTATTGCTTCCCCCAGAAACCGATAATTTTAGAAAATTCGCCACGAACTGGTTCGTTCGGCGGAGAGATTTCATCGAGGGTTGGCCTATACTCGAGTTTTAGCGCCTGAGCGAGGGAATGGAGGTCGAGCTTGCCAGGCAAGCCATTACCTGCATCACCTGTATGCTCTAGTTCTGCGCTAAAATCTTCTGACTCTACATCCATTACGAACTGTCACTGTTAGTAATAATGACCTGCCGCAGTCCAGATTTAGGCAATTCCGGCCTAACTGTCACGCTAATAATATCCTCACTTTGCGCGCTTTGTGGAGTAGTCGTACTATCGCTATTGATATTGGCGGTGGTGGGTGGCGCTGAATTTGGCTTATTGGGGGATTTTTCGAGCGCATTAAGTCTGTTGAACGTCCTCTTAATAGCCATCTCGTCATTGGCGTTGTCGTCGCTCTCGCCCATAGATGTTGCGATGGCTGGCGGCGTTCTTATTATCGGCGTGTCGATATATTCTTCTGTCGCAGGCTCCACCACGCGGTCTATGTTCTCATTGTAGAGAACTTCCTTCCTCGATTCAATTGGTTCGGAGTCTCGCATAGAGGATTTGAAGGAATCTCGCATTGCAACTGTCGTTTCACGAGCATCGTATTGATCTTTTATGATTCGCGGCGTGATAAAAATAAGCAGATTGGTGCGCCTCTCGTCGTTCCCTTCTTGTTTAAACAAATGACCTAGTACTGGAACGTCTTGTAAGTAGGGGATTCCTCGCTTGGACTGCGTTACATTGTCGGCGATAAGTCCACCCATCACTACCATCTGGCCGTTTTTTACCTCAACAGTTGTCTCGGTCGTGCGAATAGTGGTGGTTGGGCCATTTGGGTCGTTTCTGGTGCCGGCGACTACATTAGAAATTTCTACAAAGACTTTTAGAGTGACAAAATGTCCAGTGCTGATTTGCGGAGTAATCCTCAATGTTATGCCTACGTCTTGGCGCTCGATTTGGTTAAAGGTGTTGTTTAAATTGGTTGGGTCAGTAGACGTGCTAGTTACAAAAGGTACATTTTCGCCCACGATTATCTGAGCTTCCTGATTGTCCGTAGTTAAAAGATTGGGAGCACTGAGTACGTTTACATTAGAATTGCGGCTAAGCGCCGAGATGAGCAGCGCCTGTGACGGCAACACTAATCCGCCGGGAAGCGTTATCGTTCCCGTGCTCGCTGCAGCAATCGTTAGGTCGCTAAGTGCTGCTGGGTTTGTTACTAGCTCTGTAAGACCGCCAAAGTTTGTCTGGCCGATTACTCCGCCATCGCTCCCTCCAGTAGACCCCTGCAATTCCGTTCCGCTGTCTTCTTCGCGCGTTAGAGAAACTTCGAGAATAGTGGCTTCGACTAGAACTTGGCGTCTCTTTACGTCCAGTTCGTCCACTAGTTCCTTAATTCGCAGAAAATCGCTGCGCGAGGCATTGATTATCAGCGAATTGGTAGAGGGATCCGGAGCAATAGAGACGTCGCCTTCAAAATTAACGCGACCGCTCTCCTTATCCCCACTGTTGGTTGTGGTCGTTAGTCCCAGTAGTTGTCTTCTGCGTTCTATAACTTGCTCCAGTCGACGATCTTGGGTTTGTCTTGGCTGATCTGTAGCTGAAGTCCTCGTTAGCGAGCTACCACCTGTGGTTTTTTGTTGGGACGTGGTAGAAGAGCTGCCCGAGCCAGAAATGAGGCTGTTAAGAATTTCAGAGAGCTCCTCGGCATCGGCATGTCTTAATCTGTAGACAAAGAAGCGACCGCCCGAAAGGTCTAATGGGCTATCGAGCTGTTCGACGAGAGAGCGCACTCTTTCGGTTGTCTCAACATCTGCAACTACGATTAGCGAATTAGTTCTCTCGTCGGGAATAACTTTAAGGGGGGATCCTGTCTGTTTTGCCTCAGTATCATTTGCTTTTCCTGGAATAGTGCGAGGCTGTAAATTTGTCGGCGTGGCCCTTGTCAGCATTGGGTTTGAGCCTCCGCTTGAATCGGATTTTTCTTCGCCTAGTATCTCGTTTACTTTATCTGCTAGATCAACTGCGTTAGCGTGTTCTACAGGGATAATGGTTAGCTCCTGATCTCTTGCTGGAACGTCAAGCTCTGCGACTAGCTCTTCTATGCGCTCGATATTGGAATGAGAGTCAATAAGAATGAGTGAGTTTGTGCCAGGGAACGCGTTCATTACGCCACTAGTGCCGACGAATTTGCCAAGAATATTTTGCATGTCTTCTGCGCGAACGTATTTAAGTCTTACGAGCCTAGTTACTAAAACGTCGGTGGGAGGTTCTGTAGCGTCCTTAACTAATGGGATAGTGGTTTGCGCAGCGTCCTTTGCTGCGACTACTTTCCAGATATTATCTCCCACTGGCACGGTAGTGAAGCCCTTTAGCAGTAGCACGGTGTCGAAGATACTAAGAGCTTCGGGGATAGTAACTGCTGTAGGCAGATGAATCGTAACTTTTCCATTTACCGTGCTGTCTACTATATAGTTTCGCTTAGTAATTTTGCTGAATGTTTTTACCAAAGTTGCTATGTCTGCGTCTTTGACATTGAGTACCGTTGTAAGGCTGTTCTCCTCACCGTTTTTTTGTACCTCCTGCGCAAACGCCGCATAGGGAGACGCACTCAGGGCACCAAGTATGGCCAAGGATAGGCTAAAAATAAAAGCTCTTAACTCACTTCTAATAATTGCGAAGTTTCTATGCGGCTTATCTAATGTCATAATCTAGCTTAATGTCTCTACCGCTCCGTTCTACCTGCACGTAGATCGAGCGCTCGCTTTTTAATTTTTCGAATATCTTTAGAGCCTGGCTGGGGTCGCTTAAGCTATTGTTGTTTACGCTCTTAAGAATGTCGCCATTTTTTAAACCTAGCTTCTCATACAAGCTTCCCCTTCGTATAGCAAAAAGTCTCATCCCAATGCTCTCGCCGTTCTTAAAATATGGAACAGCTCTAGCTTGGGAAAGGAGAACTGGCAAATTTGCTAGTGCGTTGTTCAATTCCTTTTCATCCACGTCAAACGAAGTCTGTTCTCCAGCGATTGGCAGCGATTGGAATGCCTCCATCGGCCGATCCGGGCTCTCTTCAATTAATAAAGTTTCCACCTGCCCATTGTGGGAAATTCGCACGCTGCTTGGAAATACGGCGAGCAACTTTGCCTGCTCGTAAATCATGTCATTTAAGTCGAAAGTATCCTGCTCTTTGTTGCTTCCGTTCTCTATTATTGCAAATGGCTGACTATTGGTGCCAACGCTAGTCCCTACTAGGCGCAAGTTTAGGCTAGATTTTGGTGCGCTTTCGTTGGCTGTCGTTGTAGGTTTGCTCTGGTGACCAAAAACATTTCTCTGGGTAATTATATTGTATGAAGCTTTATCGGCTAAAGGCTTTTCTACGGCTGTTGGCAAGAGATCCTCTGCTTTTGAGTCTCCTCCTGTTCTCCTGCTCATATCCTTAACCGTCTGGCCCATATCAAAGGCGAGTCCGATAGCAACAACTAAGCACAACTTGCCAAACGCAAATACAAGCCACTCGTGATTTTGCGATATGCCAATTGATGGCATGGAGTTAAACATTCTCAACGACAAAAATCCTTATTTTTGCACCATTTAACTATCATACATACTGCGGCTGTTCCGGCAAGTAGATATGCAGAAGTGGCGGTGCTTGGCCATTCAATCGTAGTTTCCGCTAACGAGTTTGGGTTTTTAGCAGTGTCAAACAATTTTAGCTCCAGCGGACTAGAGGTGGGATCGATTAATAACAGTGCTCCATGAGATTCGCTATAAGTCGAAACGTGCTCCGAAACTTGTTCTAGCTCATTCTTTATTCTTATCTCGCAGTATGCTCTCGTGGAAAAAGCAGCACTAGAAACCCCAGTTTCTTGGGTGACAATGAGATTTAATTCGGGATTCAAACTGCCCAAATGTTTTAGTAGCTTATCAGGTTTTCTAGATAGAGGTGAAAGGCGAAGCGATAATTTGCCTATGCCCAAACAGGCTAGATAGAGGCTTGCGGTGATAAGTGTGTCCGGTACGGCGACGTGCAAAAGCTTAAAGCGCGATTGGAGTTCAGAACTCCAGCCCTTTATGAGTAGTTGCCTACTGTAAAACTCGATTTCGCGCACTGAGAGCGAACTATGCGATGCTTGTTGTTGGCGGTTATTCATGGGTTATGCCGAATATGGGGTTTAGTCTCTTGTTCGAAGGGATCCCTTCTCCAGTCTAAGAAGCCAAGAGCCACTGCTAAAAATTTCTCGCATCTCTACAATATCATAACCTTCCTCTCGACAGGAATGGCCTACGCTCATGCAAGTATCATGTGAATTCAGAATGACGTTTAGTCTGGATTCAAAGTCCATATTTTCCAAGGCAATTTTTGTATGCAAGAAAGTCATTGGACATTTTTCTTCGCTTAAATTGAGCAGTTTTTGTGGTCGAGTTCCGCAGCCATTTGGGCACTGATTAGAAGGCTCTACGCGTGAATATTTTATTTGCGGTTCCTCTAAGGCGAAGCGCAGCAAGCATGGATGGGCCTCAGTGATAATTTTTTCACTAATGTGTTCAACTGCCGCAGTTCCTTGCAGTAAACCTATATGCCCAACCACAGCGCCTAGTATACCGCTTTCTCTGCACGTCGCGTTTAGCCCGTCGCACTGTATCGCAGATTCATTTCCAAATAGACAGCGCAAACAGGCGAATTTTGAGGACAGAGGATTTACGTGCATTAACTGACCATGAGTCCCACTAGCTCCGGCGTAGCAGAACGGTATTTTGTAGAGTGTGCAAAAATCATTTATTAGAAATTTTGTATCTACCGAGTCGGTAGCGTCTATCACGTAGTTTGAGTTTTTTAATAGTGCAGAGATGTTTTCGGCATGGACATTTGTTTCTACGCAGGCAATCGATATTTTTCGTTCGGCAATGTCGCAAAAGAGTACATGGATATTTTCCTCAGTAGCGGTTGGTTTGGAGCGGCCCAGGTCATGTTCCGTAAAGAATACCTGCCTGTTTAAGTTTGAAAGCTCGACTCTATCGCCATCTATAAGCGTGATGCAAAGCGGAAAGGCGGCATCGAAGCCAGATACAATAGCCATTAGAGCTGCGTGCCCAAGCCCGCCACAGCCAACTATGTGTATGTTCTTGTTTGGCAAAGAAAAAATTGGCGCGAAACAAAAGCGCGTCGGCTGCCACAAACAAGCTGGCCGCCGAC
Source organism: Deltaproteobacteria bacterium (assembly GCA_020845775.1). NCBI lineage: Bacteria > Pseudomonadati > Myxococcota > Myxococcia > Deltaproteobacteria bacterium. The sequence continues at coordinate 5,526 of JADLFC010000175.1, read as the reverse complement.
GCGCCTATCCTTTAGCTATGTGCCCATTTCAGCCAATGCTTTAACAGGCGACAACAGCCGACAGAGTCCGTTTCCCTAACGTTAGTTAAGAGCGGACTGTTCTCTTGTGTTCGCTGCAGATGAAGTACTGCCCTTTTCATCCGCTTCGACATCGATATTGCTATCATCGATGCCTAGCTCTTTTGCCCTGTCGCAAAGGCTTGCAAGTGATACGCCGCGAAGAGTTGAGTGAAACGATCCCTCAATCTCTGACCAAACCGTATCAATTAGCTCCGCTAAAGCTGGGGCATCTGTCCTCGTGTCCTCCTGTAAACGCGGGCGAAGAGCCTTCATTACTTCTTCTAGCTTGACCTCTTTAGGATCTTTAGCTAGCGAATAGCCTCCGCGAGGTCCACGCTTACCAACGACGACATTGGCTTGCCTTAGTTTTGCAAATATTTGCTCAAGAAAGCGTTGCGGAATCCGCTGCCGCTTTGCAATTTGCCTCACCTGTGCCGGTCCACCGTTGAGATTGTACGCCAAATCAACGAGGGCCATGATTCCATATTGTTCTTCTCTTGAAAGCTTAACAGCCATAATAGCTAATCCATTTCTATCGGTTGTAAATTATCAATAAACTTACACAGTTAAGAAGCTCTCTCCCCTTAGCTGCCAACTACTAGTTGAGAATTTAACTAGCATATTGTGTAAAAAGCAAGCCTTGTGCTCGTATTATTTTTAAATAATTGAAATCACAAGGCTTTTTATTAAGGGCAAAATGCGCCAATCTGCTAAAAAGTTACTTTTTTAGTGATATGATGAATTTTGCCAAGGATTTGCGGTCTGCTTCTGGGATATCTGCTCTTGCCGACATCATTGGGCTACCAGAGTATTTCATAGCGCCGTTTGATATTACGTCAAAAATATCCGTTTCGCTTCCGGTTTTTCCGTCTCCGTCTGTATCGAATTTGTAAACTCCGGCGGTAAAATCGCTAGGTTTTGGATTCATTGCGGCAGCCGCGGCACCATCGCCCTTGCCTTCTACGCCGTGACAACTAGCACATGCTCCAAGGCCGTTATAGATTTCCTTTCCTCGAGCAATGTCATCCGCCATTGCCGCTAGAGGCGCACTTAAGCTAGCGCCAGCAATAATTACCGAATACACAATTGCTCTAGGATTGCAGTAAAAACGACTCATCTCGTCCTCCATTCGTTCTGGTTTTTTAGTGTTTTACGACTGAGTATTTCACTAGCGCAAGACAGGCATTTTTCACAACACTTCCTTTGGTCGTTGAGCAAATTTTTTAACAAAAAATTCGGGTAGGGAGGCCGTTAAGTCAAATTTAATTGGCGTTATTGATATAGCATTTGCACTGAGTACTTCTACGTCGCCCAAAGGGTTGCCATCATCTTCGCTCTGCAATCCTCGGACAGAGTGCTCAAATTCCAATGGGGCGGTTTCTACAAAAAGTCTTTGGAAGAAAGTTGGAGTTACGCTAGTAAATTTGCATTTTGTATCAGCATTTGTTTCCCACGGTATGTTTGCTGAATAAAGCATCGCATAGTCCCAAGCGTCGGTTGCGAGTAATTTTGAGGTTATCTGCGTGCAGAGAGACGCTATATCTTTCCATTCTTCGTGAAGCTCACTTAGTACGTCTTCTCGCCTTTCTCTCCAGGCTTGAAATATGTGAGGAGGCAGGTGAGCAGAAAAGGCAATCGATTTTACCTTGTAAAGATTTGCCTCTATAGCTGCGCCAACTGTGCCGGAACTCAGCAAGAAAGCCGTTCCCGCGTTTGTGCCCATATTGATTCCCGATATCACTAAATTTGGTCGCCTGCTGTAGAGATTGTTAATTCCCAAACTGCAGCAATCTGCCGGCGTTCCATTTACGAGGTGTCCATCGCATGACCACTTGCTCGTAAGAGTTTTGAAACAATGAGGTCTCGCAATCAACGTGCTAAATCGGCTCGTTGCTTTTGCAATCCAGCTCTGTTCTCTGTCTGGAATTACTACATGCAGTTCCCTACACCAGGGCTGCTCAATAATGCTGCCGATTAGAGGCAGTAGAAACGGTGACGCAGGGCCGTCGTCGTTTGTAATAAGAATAGATAAGTTTTGCATTGCACCTCCTATAGCAGATGGCAATGGGCGCGAAAAGGATGGTAAAATCTGGCTTTTCTTACTGTCTTGCTTAAGAATGCAAAATGTATTAAGATCCCCCTAAATGTTGTGGGGATTCTTGATATTTGATGTTTTTTAGCAACGCGTAGGTCCTTATTTTTGCGCTGAGGTTTTGGAGCGCTAGAACGTTAATGGAGGGACAAGCCTATGGACCAATCGGTAACAGCCCCTAGTTCGAGTCGTCGGTATTGGACGACTGCCGACATAAAACAAGCGATTGAAAGCTCTAGGGTAGTGGTTTTTTGTAAAGGAGACCGAGAACATCCGCGATGTGGATATTCTGAAAAAGCTTTTGAACTCGTCGAGAGTTCTGGCAATCCCTTCCAGCTTATAGATGTGTGTGAGGATAGTTCTATTGCGGCTGCCTTGGGAGAGTACGCAGGGGGAAATCAAAAGCTTCCTTTAATCTTCCTCGATGGCGAGCTAGTTGGGACATTGGAAACTTTTGCCGAGCAAAATACCAGGGGCGAGCTATTAGCTAAGTTACAAAATGGCTTTTTAGTCTAAGTCTTTTAGACTATCGAGAAGCATGAGTTACTTCTTTTCTCTTTCGCTGTTAAGCACTTGAGGGAAAAACTCCTGACTCCAGGCGCGCGTCGCTCCGCGTTGTCCTTGGTAATGCCCAGTGCCCGATTCGCCGTATGCTACCTCGGGCGGCTCTTCCATTTGGTAAAAGACAATTTGCGCGATGCGCATTCCAGCGGTTAGCTTTCGCGGATACGGCCCAAGGTTCTGAAGTTCAAGCGTAACTTGTCCGTGGAAATTGCAGTCGATCCATCCACTTAAACTATGATTTAACCATAGTCTCCCGAGCGAACTTTTTAGTTTCAAGTCGCCAACCACATCTCTTGGCAATTTAACAACCTCCATAGTCGTGGCTAAAGCCACTTCGCCCGGAAATAATGTTAGTTCCTCCGTCTGGAATTCCTCCGGTGCCCTAGTTGGGCAAATCCAATGGCCACCTAAAGTAATGTCGTAACTAGCAGGGTTAACATGTTCAGGGCGAAAGGGAATTACGCCACCCTGTTCACCCCACTTGCGAATCCAGAAATCAGGTTTAACCATTATTGCACTCCTAAAAATCTCTATTGGGAAATACGTGTTTCTCAGCAGATTATGCTTGAATTTGAAATTCAAGCGATTGTCGCGCAAGGCTAGCACGACAATGATGCATTTTCTAGTGGGGCAATACAAAGAACAACACTGTTGTTGCGAGGACAGCTTTTTTATAACCATTTATGCCAGAAAAGCATCAAAAACTAATGAACTGGCAGGAATAAAGTTTTTATGGGCTCATACTTTAGGATATGCGGAATTAGGCGATGAACGATTCTGAGACAAACGAGCATTTAGATAGCATAGATCAGGCGTTTGACACGTCCACGCTTTTTTCTAGCGTGTTGCTAGTAGAAGATGACGTTGCGCATTCAAAGCTCATTGAAAGGGCTCTTAGGAACATAGTAGGCGAGGTAAGGCACGTCTCGAGTGCGAGGGCTGCAATGGAGGTTATCGGAACTAGTCTGACTGAGTTAGTTCTTAGCGACTTATTGCTTCCGGATGCCTCTGGCATTGAATTGCTAAAACAGATTCGCCAAGTACGGCCGAATCTTCCCGTAATTGTGATGACTGGCTCGAATAAAATTGACGATGCGGTAGCCGCCATGCGCGAGGGCGCTTGGGATTACATGGTAAAGCAGTTTTCCGAGGATTTTCGCGAACGCATTCGCATGGTGGTTGAGCGGGTAGCAGAACGAAAACTGCAACAGATGAGGGAGTTTAAAGTTCGCGCAGAGCGAGATGCTTTTAGCGCGGCAGTGCGCACGGCAAAGGACGGCGTAGCTATTCTAGATGTGTCGGGAAGTGTGGTTTTTGCCAATGATTCTTTTTATGCGTTTTGCCGGCAGCTAAGCATGGACTTTGGACAAGATAATCCTGTCAATGTGCTACGGATGATCGAGCCTCATGATGCATCTGTTTGCGAGGAGCTAGGAACCCATCTGGATGGACAGAGTTCGCAGGGCGAATCTCTATGGCATTCGGAGTTAAAAGTAGGGCTTCGGGGCAATGAAAAGGAAGCGTCGATGTATTACGAGCTTTCGCTTACGTCGTTTCGAATGAGCAGTTCTAATTCCGTAAGCCCTTCCCTTTCGCTTTCGCTGGGCAATTACGATATGCGAAAACAAATTCTTTGGGTAAAGGATATCACAGCCAAGAAAGAGCAGGAGAAATTTCAGCGCGATCTGCTTTCCATGACTACTCACGATTTAAAGGGTCCCATGGGCGCGATATTGACGTCTGCTGAACTTCTGCCAGGATATTTGTCGGCAAGCGATACTCGTGCTCTGGGATTGATTACTCATATAAGTTCCTGTGCTCGCAATTGTATAAATATGCTAGATGAGTTGCTAAGTGTTAGGCGAATTCAGGATGGCGTCATGATGATAGTGCCAAAGCACTTCGAGGCAGTTGAAATTGTCGAGGAACTAGTGATGGACTACTCCTCTATGGCCGAAGCTAAATCTATTGAGCTAACATTTGAGGCTAGCGAACCACAAATCGATATATTCGTAGATCGCATCGGCCTGCTACGAGTACTGGGGAACTTGATTCACAATGCAATTAAATTCACGCCGAGAGGTGGCAAAGTAAAGATATTTGTGCAGAGAAAGGGCAACTCGGTAAGCATCTCGGTTTCGGATACAGGACAGGGGATAGAACCGGAGGCACGAGCTAAACTGTTTGGGAAGTTCACGCGCTTAGACAAGCACCAAAATGTGGAAGGAACGGGATTAGGTTTGTTCGTAGCTAAGAGCATAGTTGACGCCCATGAAGGACGAATCGAGGTAAAGAGCGAAATAGGCGTTGGCACGACCTTCATAGCGTCATTTCCCGACGAGGTTAAGAAAGACGTTGAAGGGATCGAGAACGCGGTGCGTTGATTTTCTGTAACTACACGCCCCCTGATTTGGGAGTTTTGGATTGTCGTAGGGCGTTTAGAGTTGGAAGTTAAGGAGGCTTAATATTTGTAGCTGCCCTATGTCGTAAGTTTTCGTTGGTGTTTTGCCCCACAACTTACCCTCGGAGCCCATGTGCTAATATAACTTACTTAAAGTTATGCATTTTAATATCCTAAAACTACTCACATTTTCTATTGGACAAGATTGTTGACGTGAAATAGTAAGAACAGCGCTGCAAAAATTTTCGATAATGACTCCAGAGCTTGAAAGAGTATTTAAGCAAAGGAGTAATTAGTCGTGAAGCAGTCGCAACCATTAAGAGTCGAAAACCCAAAAGTAGGTTGGTTAGGAACTACAAAAACCCTACATGCCCGACTTTGGTTTATAAATAACGCTAAGCTAGAGGAA
>JADLFC010000174.1 GCA_020845775.1 Deltaproteobacteria bacterium | reverse complement strand
ATTAGGCCTTTTAGTTCTGTGGGAAGTAGAACTACTAGCTTGCCATCGGACTCCGATACGGGCTTCCACAAAAAGCCGCCAGAACCATCTTGAGCATTGCCGGTGGAACTAGGGCCGTTTGCAGTTGGTGCGGAGGATGTAGGAGCCGACTCAAGCGAGCGGCTGCCAGACTCTAAATCCCCAACATCGATTTTTTCAATAACAGCACGCATGCTAAAAAGCGCTGATTCGAGGTCGGAAACTGCAATCGTCGGATCGCCGGCACTTCCACGGCCATCGTAGAGAGCGTCTGCGTTGTCGTCTAGCTGAGCTGCCTTAAATGCTTCGGAATTAACCTTCTCGGCAGTGGCCGAATCGACCTTGCCGGCATCGACTGTCGCCTTTAATGCTTTAAGAGCTGCGTCCTCCACAGATACATAACCGTCAGCGCGTCGGAGGGTATTTAAAAACCCTTCCTTCTGCTGGCGGTAAAAAGTAGCGGCTTCTTCGCTGTGCTTAGAAAGGCGATTTTCAATTAGAGAGGCAAATAATTCCTCTTCATTTACTTGACTGCCGTCTGCTGTGCCCAGAATCTTTCGCATCATCGTGCCAAACTCGCTTGCCTGTGCGTCTGTCGATGACTCCGTGGCGAGAACTTGAATATCGGCACTATCGCTTGTATTATCCGAACCTTGCACCGAGGAAAGTTTTGGGTAATCTGAATTTGTCTCTATGTTCATAAGTTTTTTCTAAATGGCTAGAGTCAACAGTTTTGCCTACTAAGGCGTTTGTTCTAAAAAATTAACAGCAATACTCGTGCCTACTTTATTTCTTGTATAGCGAGCGGGATAATACATGTTTACTCTACTTTTTCTGGGCGACGTAGTTGGTAAAATTGGGCGGCAGGTTCTTTCTAAGCATTTGGCCAACTTGGTAGCGCACTATCAGGCGGATATGGTAATCGCCAATGGAGAAAATGCTGCTGGAGGTTTGGGTATAGATGCCTCGACTGCTGGCGAAATTTTTAAGGCGGGCGTAAATATCATTACTAGCGGCAATCACATTTGGCAAAAAAAAGAGGTTTATCCGTATTTAGAAAGCAATAAAGCACGGATTCTTCGCCCCCTTAACTTTCCCCCTGGAGCGCCGGGAGCAGGATGGCTAAAACACCAACATAAAAGCGGCCTAGAAATAGCCGTAGTAAATCTCATTGGCAGGGTATTTATGCCGCAATTGGTTGACTGCCCCTTTCGCTGCATTGGAGATTTATTAGCTAAAGAGCTTTCTTCTTCAGAAATAATCATCGTCGATTTTCATGCTGAAGCTACAAGTGAAAAAGTAGCACTTGGTTACTTCCTCGATGGAAAAGTTACACTAGTCGCTGGGACACACACTCATGTGCAAACTGCCGATAATAGGCTACTTCCCAAACAAACGGCCTTTATTTCAGACCTAGGCATGTGCGGCCCACAGGAGAGTGTAATTGGCGTAAAATCCGAACTTGTCGTAGAGCGTTTTTTAAGTGGATTGCCTGGCAAATTTGATGTGGCTAGCGGCAATAGCATGATAAATGGCGTGGTTCTTAAAATAAACGAAGCAGACGGCAAGGCTATCAGTATTGAAAGGATTTACGAGCGTTACGCGCACTGATAAGCACGCCTAACTTTGATGCAAAACGCTTTCGATTGCTTGAATTATCTCAGATGACGTAAATGGCTTCTGTAAGTAGACATCCGGGATAGCATCTGTGTTAATTTCAAGCATTTCGCCCTCGGTGTTCGCTGAAAGCATTATAACTGGCACATAGGAAGGCGAGAATATTTCCCTAAGCTCTTTTAGCACCTGCGAGCCTTGCATATCGTTTAACAAGAGATCTAAGAGAATTACGCGGGGAAGAGCTTCCTTGTTACTTAATTTTTGGCGCATTGACGAGAGGCATTCGCGACCGCTTTGAATGCACGAAACTAAGTAGCCCTTATTTAGTAGCATACTCGACACTATGCTCGTTACCACCGGGTCGTCATCTACTACTAAGATTTCTGTGGCCGACATCCTGCTCCTTCTAGCAATATTGTTTTGGTCTTCTGGATAAACTCTTTCTTGCTTATGGGAAGACATATATAATTTAAAGAACTATTTTGCTCGAATTTTCTAGATGTGGCTAGAAGTTTTAAAATGAAATTGAGTCCTGGTTCGAGATAAGGAGGAGCGCTCCTTCGCCTCGAATATTTACCTAAGCAATAGTCCGCAAAAGTATTTAGATAGTCTAGCTTATCTCTAGCTTCCTGCCGGCTTGCAATGACACTGGCAGTCGCACTGGGGTCGTCGATCTTTTGCGGGGAAAAACTAAAATTATGCTCTCCAGAATAAATATTTTCAATCTCGTCCGCCCAAGCTAAGACATATCGTGGAACGTCCACGAAAAATGCCATTTCCGGAAGTGCGAGCAAGACCCTTCTGGCGTGCCAACACAAGGAGTTTTTATCCAAAGTTGCTCGTTGAGCTAAGGAGCAGACAGTTCCCGCTGGCCCTCTACAAAGAGCGATTTCCTGATTAACTAACTCGGCTTCAAGAATACTCAGGGACTCTATATCAATGGGCGTCTTACAAAAGGAATATTCTGCCGTCTCTTGAATAAACTTAGCATTGCTGCCTAATTCTCTAGCCTGTACGAGTTGCCTAAGCTGATTTATGCTTAAGAATGCACTATTCTGAGCTAAAGATGTTGCAAAAGTGTCGATACACCCTGCACTTATTTCCCGCCTTACGGCCGTTTTGCTTGCTTGCTCCGTCACGTAAATCCAATTTATCTCAATATTTTAGGAAGTTTATGTCGTGCTAACCCTTTCTTAAAAAAAAACATGATGCAAGAGATAGGCCATGATATGGTTTGAGTGAAGTTTGGGGCGTAGTTTGATGTATTATTCCGTAGCAAGGGTCTATCTATGAAAAATAGCTTGGTTTCTCTGCAAATTGCTGATGCCGAGGCTAAACTTCGCATAGAGCGCGAAGAGAGCTTAAATGCTCTAAATGTTGAGGTTTTAGAGGGACTAAAGACGCATCTAATTGCGCTCGCTAAATTGCCTTTTAGCGAATGTCGAGTAGTGAGCATTTCTTCGGCCGGAGATCGGGCTTTCGTTGCTGGCGCGGATATTAAATGCATGCTAGGAGCGTCGCCGAGTGATTTGCATTATTTTATTGCTTTAGGCCAAGATGTAACGCGCCAACTAGAACGCCTTCCTGTTCCAGTAATAGCAGTTGTAAACGGCTATGCTATTGGCGGAGGTTTAGAGCTTGCTCTTGCCTGTGACATGATTTTAGCTACTACTACAGCAAAGCTCGGACAAGCTGAAGTGAATTTGGGTCTTATCCCTGGCTTTGGAGGAACCCAGCGCTTGCCGCTTCGCGTGGGAATTGGCGCGGCAAAAAGACTAATTCTAACGGCTGAAACGATTAGTTCTAGTGAAGCTTATCGGCTTGGATTAGTGGATTGGCTAGTTGAGCCTACTGAATTACAGAAAAAGCTCGGCGAGATTGTGGAAAATCTTAAAACTAAAGCGCCGCTAGCCTTAAAAGCTGCTAAGCGGAGTATTGAAAATCTCTATTTTGCACAAAAAACGGCTGGTTTGAGTCAGGAAGTAGAGGAGTTTGTTCAACTATTCAAATACAACGACACGAGGGAAGGTTTAGGGGCTTTTGTGGAAAAACGGAAACCAACATTTAAGGGATGTTAATATCGGCGAAGCTTATGAACTCATTTGAATTCGAATTAGACGAAGAACAGAGAATTGTTAGACAAAGTGCGAGAGAATTCGCCCAGAGGGAGGTTCTGCCCTTGGCGCGAAAAATTGATCAGGAGCACTACTTTCCTAAGGAACTAGTGCCAAAATTATCTGCGGCTGGTTACTTTGGCATTACGGTCCCAAGCGAGTATGGTGGTGCGGAGCTCGATTACCTTTCCTACGTAGTTATTATTGAAGAGCTAGCGGCAGTCTGCGCTTCTACTAGCGTAATTGTCAGCGCACACAACTCAATAGCCTGCTGGCCGATACTAAATTTTGGCTCTCCGGAACAGAAAGTTAAATATTTGCCTAAACTAGCCAAAGGCGAACATTTGGGCTGTTTTGCGCTGAGCGAACCAGGGACTGGAAGCGATGCGGCGCGCCAAACCTGTATGGCGAAGAAGAAGGGCGACAAATGGATAATTAATGGCGTAAAAAATTGGATAACCAATGCGCCAGTTGCAGATATTTGCGTTTTGTTTGCCATGGAAAAGCCAGAGGAGCGGCACAGGGGGATTAATTGCTTTATCGTTGAGCTAAAAAACCACCCCGGCATTACAATAGGGAAAAAAGAAGACAAATTGGGAATATGCGGCAGTCCCACGGCAAGTATTACCTTTGACAACGTAGAGCTCGACGGCAGCGCGCTTTTAGGCAAAGCTGGAGATGGATTTAAAATAGCAATGCTCACACTCGATGGTGGCCGCTGCGGCATTGCCGCGCAGGCGGTAGGGATTGCGCGAGCTTCACTGGAAGATTCCATCAAATATGCCAAAGAGCGCCAGACTTTCGGAAAATTGCTAGCCGAGCATCAAACCATACAGAATTACATTGCCGATATGAGTTGCAAAATTAATGCGGCTCGATTGTTAACGTATGCTGCTACTCGGCGAAAGGTGGCAAAGGTTAGTTATACGAGGGAGGCGGCAGAAGCGAAATTATTTGCGTCCGAGGCCGCGGTCTACTGTGCGCTAAAAGCTATTCAAATCTACGGCGGTTATGGTTACGTAAAGGATTTTAACGTCGAGCGATATTTGAGGGATGCAAAGATTACGGAAATATACGAAGGAACAAGCGAAATCCAAAGGCTTGTAATTGCGAGCCAACTTTTGAAGTGATTTCGTTTTTTGCAGGAATGCGCCAGTAGTTCAAAAAAGAAAGATATGTCCACAGAAAAAAAACAGCTCAGTTCAGCTACTAAAACTCGCTCGCGCAATGTTATGCAAATAGCCGCTGCTAGCAAAGAGCAGTGGCTTGAACATGCTTATCGTGGACAAGCCGAGAGGCGAAAGTCCTATGCAACTATTAGTGGAACAGAAATCCCAGTATGTATAACGTCGCGCGACTTGGGTTCCTTCGATGAGGTCAGAAAACTGGGGCTTCCTGGGCAATTTCCATTTACTCGAGGGCCTCAGGCGTCGATGTATCGAGGGCGTCTTTGGACTATGCGGCAGTTTGCTGGTTTTGGATCTCCAGACGATACCAATGCGCGTTTTCACTATCTGCTAAAACACGGACAAACTGGGCTTTCAACTGCTTTTGATATGCCTACTCTAATGGGCTACGATGCCGACCATCCGCGCTCACTGGGGGAAGTAGGAAGAGAAGGGGTGAGCGTTTCGACTATTGCCGATATGGATAGGCTTTTTGGCGGCATTGATTTGTCGGCGGTGACTACGTCTATGACGATAAATTGTAGCGCCGCTCCCATACTCGCCATGTATCTTGCAGTTGCGCGAAGAAGAGGAATATCCTGGGATCTCTTGGGAGGCACAATTCAAAACGATATTTTAAAGGAATACATTGCACAAAAGGAGTGGATTTCTCCGCCCGGCGCGGGACTAAAGCTGTCGTGCGACATAATTGAATTTTGTGCCGAACATGCTCGCAAATTTAATCCGATTAGCATATCTGGTTATCACATACGAGAGGCTGGCTCTACAGCGGCGCAGGAGTTGGCGTTTACCGTTT
>JADLFC010000173.1 GCA_020845775.1 Deltaproteobacteria bacterium | reverse complement strand
TGGTGCGCCCACCAAGACTTGAACTTGGAACCTACAGATTAGAAGTCTGTTGCTCTATCCTGTTGAGCTATGAGCGCGTGGTTTTGCAAGAATTAAGTATTTAACTCACTTTCTCTAAAGCGTATATATAGCTAGCTAATTATTATTGGCAATCTAGATGCTATTTTTAGTTCGCTTCTTTGTCTAGATTTCGCCGTTGTGGCGAGCCGGATGCGTTAAATATCTAATAATGTTAAGGACTTGCGTGAGCTGATTTTTTGGTAGGAGTTGTGGCGTTTTTTTATGATATTTTTCCCATCTTAGTCTGCATAACGTACCTTAGTATAGAAATACTCTCTGCGTTGAAAAAAGTTTCTTGAAAGCTTTAATATTAACGCTAAGTAGTGTATTAATTCACTAAGCCAACGAAAATGCTTTTAGCTCTAGTTAGACTGATGTGGGTATTTGAGCGAGCAGCTAGGGTCTTAGATCATTTTAGTTGTAGTTTTATAGTAGTTGTTGTTCTCAGTAATAGGATTTTGAGATGGCTCTTAGGCAGGTTTCCAAGCGCAATGACTCTCATATAATCGATGGTCGATACGAAATACTTTCGAGTATCGGTCGTGGCAACAACAGCATAGTTTATAAGGCTCGCATTCTTACGCCAAGCCACGAAGCACCTTGCGGCAAGTCGGATTTAGTTGCGCTCAAGGTAGTTACAGCGGATTCAAAGTGTCACGAACATAACGTCAATAAGATGAATCGCGAAGCGGTTGCTATGTTAGCTGCGCGTCATCGAAATGTTATCCGGTTAAATGATTATGTTGCTGCCGAAGGTCTATGGTATCTATCGATGGAGTATGCGGCTGGGGGTGACTGTTTGTGTAGGTTAAATACGGAGAATGAAGCATTTTCTTATACGCAAGTCTTAAGATTTCTTCATCAGACTCTTTGCGGACTTGAGGCAATTCATCGCGCTGGTATCATTCATGGCGATATTAAGCCCGAAAATTTATTACTGTCTCGTGAGGGGGAAATCAAAATAGCTGATTTTGGGATTGCGCAGATTCCGACAGAGCCGGTTAGGGACGAAAGGGCCAGGCAGGGGGTCGGAACATTTGAGTATCTCGCGCCAGAATATCTAAATGGGGAACCAGCTACTGTATTAACTGATATTTATTCTCTAGGCATAACTACTTATTACTTCTTGACGAAGCGATTGCCGTTTGAGGGAAGTTCATTTGCTGAAAAGGTAGATAATAAGCTAAGCGGGCGCCGCGCTCCTTTGTCGAAGTATCTGCAAAATGTGCCGCTATTTTTAGAAGTTTTGTTGGATAAGGCACTTTGTACAGATCCATCTGGGCGCTTTCAATCTGCAGTTGAGTTTCGTGCGGCTGTGGATGTGTGCAGTGACTATTTAAGCGATAGGTCGGTGTTGCAAAGTCCGTCCGCAGTTGAAAATAGAGACTTGCCCAGGACTTCGGCAGAGGCTCAGGAGGCAAGGGAGGCTAACTTGCGAAAAGCTAGCGAAGCTGAAAGCGCAGAGGTATTTGTTAGCGAAATTGAGCGAAGAGATAATGTAGATCCAATAGAGGTTCCTCATATTGCCGCAAAGGGAAACCTGCCTAGGTCGTTCGGATTTAAAAAGTATACAGCTGATTCAAATGCGGATGCAGATTTTCAAGCTTCGCATTCCAAGGTATCCGATAGCGTTTTAAGCCCGTTTAAGCGATTAGCTTTTGTGGTTGGCGCTATGATAGTTCTCTTCTCTTTCGTGTATAATGGACTAGATTTTCTTGACTTGCCGGAAGATTCTTTCGCCGTCGCGTTCCATTGGCCCATCTAGTTATTACTTAAGCAATCTCCAATCCATAAACCAGTTTTTTTTGTTCGCGCTTGTCTTTCGGCTGTAATTAAATTGTCGGCGCAAATTAATGGCTCGTTACGTGAGTTTCTTGGATTTGCGCGTGCAAGCCCCATTCTAACTAATTCCTGGTTAAAGAACTCCCCATTTTGAGTGATTACGTAGACTTTTAAGGGTTTATCATTGCGTGGCACATTATCTTCGGCGGCATAGATATATACGCCCTTATTGCTAAGTTTGGCATTGATAAACTTGATTACCTGAATGCTGCAATCTTGTTTATCATCCGCGCTTCCTGCCTTCGGAATGGCTATGCCAGCCAGCTCTACGTGTTCGACTGTATCGAGATATATAGAACCATCGTCTGCAACTTTAGAAACATATCTCAACCGCTCGCTTTTTTGTCCGGTACTAACATAACACGGCTTAGTGGTAGACGAGACTTGTTCGCCAATCGCAAATGCCGGTCGAATACCTATCTGTTTGGTCTCGTAATTCAGCCCCATCAAGCAGTGCATAAGCGTAAAGAAAAACAGCCAAACCGCAGCTATCTTTGTAGCAAAATTCGAGGGCATATTAATAGTTTTTTATTTTGTGTCTTGGATGGTACATGTCCTCGCACCAGCCGCCGGCGCACCTGTTACCTTGTTTGCAATCAGTGTTCGTAGTGCATTTATCTGGATTAACGGCTATTTTGCTATTATTGCTGGAGCATGCGCTCATAAACAGTGCGTATGTTAGCAAAACAAGAGTGAAAAAAACGGGACTATTTCTCATCAAATATGCCTCTTTGTTAAAAAACAAGCTCAGAATGACAAAGAATTTATTCACAGTCTATTACTATATACCGTTTTAAAAAAGTAAGTTAAATATTTTATTTTATGGCTTTTAATCGTTATCGCAAAAAGGAGAAGTTAAAGCGGCAGTATACCCTGACAAGGAGCAAGGCAATAATTGCATTTCTCTTGTCTGCATTATTTAGCGTATTTTTAAGTGCGTATTTTGAAAGATACGGGCGCCTTATACTTCGCAAGATTTTCGATAGTGCCTTTGCCTCTGTGGATCACTCGGTGAGCCATACATATCAGCTTAGTGCTTACTCGAATAGGGAGATATGGCTAAGATATTAGTTCCAATAAAGAGAGTTGTAGATTACGAAACAAAAGTGCGAATCCATGCCGATGGGAACAAGATTAGCGAGGATGGAGTGAAATGGATAGTAAACCCATTTGACGAGATTGCGGTTGAAGAGGCGATTCGCCTTAAGGAACAAAAAGGTGACGTTGAGGTAGTAGTTGCCTCAATTGGCCCCGATGGGACAAGTGAGCAATTGCGAACGGCCTTAGCTATGGGTGCTGATCGGGCCATTCATGTCAACACCGATGCATATATAGATTCGGATGCTGCCCACAGAATATTAGCTGAGATATACTTGAGAGACTCCTTTCAGCTAGTAATAATGGGCAAGCAGGCAATAGATTCGGATGCTAGCCAGACTGGACAACTTCTTGCAGCAAGACTTGGTTTGCCCCAGGCGACATTTGCTTCAAAGCTAGTAATTGATGATTCTTTCGCCACAGCGACTGTGGTGCGTGAAGTAGATGGCGGGCTTGAGACGCTTAGGATCAAGCTACCGGCAGTCGTTACTACCGATTTGCGCCTTAATCAGCCTAGATATCCGTCACTTCCAGGAATTGTAAAGGCAAAGAAGAAACCACTTGATGTAATTGAGTTATCAGGTTTGGGCATAGATACTGCGCCCAAGGTGAGGATTGTGAGTATGCAACCGCCTGCCCCACGCAAAGCAGGTGTTAAGGTGGGATCTGTCGCTGAATTGCTAGATAAGCTCAGTAATGAGGCGAAGGTGATTTAAGGGACGATGTGAGATGGTATTAAGCGCAAGCTCGTTCGGAATTATTAGTTAGGGGATAAGTAGGGTGATACTGGCATATATTGAAAATAATGGCGTAGAGGTTCCTAAAGGTTCGCTGTCTACTATTCAAGCAGCACTTCTTCTTAAGAAGGCCCATAACTATTCAGGGTTGGTTGGTTTGTTGTTGGGTGGTGATGGAACCGAAGAAGCTGCAAAAAAGGTGGCAGCTTTTGGACTTGATGAGGTTCTGTATGTAAAAAATAACCTCCTTAAAACTTATTTAGCCACGAACTATGCGCTGGCATTTAAAAAAGTATTGGAGACTCTTGCTCCAACTGTAGTGCTCGCGCTTGCCGATACTCGGGGTAGAGATCTCATGCCTAGAATTTCACAACATTTGGATGCTGGGCAGGCAAGCGATGTAATAGAGTTCGTCGATGGAGGTCGATTCAAGAGACCGATGTATGCTGGCAATGTGTTGGCTACGGTAGAAATTACCACAGCGAGGAAAGTGGTTACCGTAAGGCAATCGGCTTTCGATGTCGCAAAAAGTGGAGCTAGCGAATGTCCTATACGGGAGCTAAGTATCGACATAAGTGCTGATAGTGGGATGGAATTTTTGTCTTTTGATACTGTAAAATCTGCGCGCCCACAGCTGGTTGAGGCAGACAGAATTGTCAGTGGTGGCGTATCGCTAAAATCTAAAGAAAACTTTGAGAAATACATCGTGGCGCTGGCAGATGTTTTGGGAGCAGCGGTAGGTGCTAGTCGAGCGGCTGTGGATGCAGAATATGCACCGAACGATTGGCAGGTTGGGCAAACAGGAAAAATCGTCGCGCCAAAATTATATATAGCAGTCGGTATTTCTGGAGCTATTCAACACATAGCTGGGATGAAAAGTTCAAAGACAATAGTTGCCATCAATAAGGATCCAGAAGCGCCAATTTTTGATGTAGCTGATTATGGTTTAGTAGCCGATTTGTATCAAGCCGTCCCCGAGCTAATATCTGTTTTAACGGCTAGTAAGAGCTAATAGTCGTGAAGTTTTTTGTCCATCCTTTCGGTGTAAGGGGCGAGGTTCGATTTCAATTTGGGCGCTATCGGCTACTATTGGTTTTTCTTGGTTTCTTATTTTTTGTAAATCTTGCCTGTTCAGAGCAAAGTGAAAAGTTGTCTGTTCATTTTGTCAATCCCGATGGCAGCAAATCGCCGGCAATTCTCGCTGAAACAGCAAATACCGATGCAGCTCGTAGCTTGGGGTTAATGTATCGCCGCGAGATAGGTGAGCTGGAAGGGATGTTCTTTGTGTTTCCAGACAGTCAAGAGCGAAGTTTTTGGATGAAGAATACATATATCGAGTTGGATATTATTTTTCTCGACGATGATTTTCGTGTTGTCTCCATAATTAATCGTGCAGCGCCACACACCGTTTCCGAGAGAAAAAGTCAATCGCCAGCGACTTATGTCTTAGAAATTCCTGGTGGCAGTGCTGAAAAGTGGAAGAT
>JADLFC010000172.1 GCA_020845775.1 Deltaproteobacteria bacterium | reverse complement strand
CTCTTATCTTGTTGTTTAGCCCCTCGACGAAACCCAGAGCGACTTTATTTTCGGGTTGACAATACACAGCGATTCCATTCCAATGACGGTCGATCATTTTGGCAAATTGTTCAAAAGATTTAAGCCGCTGCTCCAAAAAATGGTGCATGGCAACACCGATTAATTACAACTCCGTTAAAGTAGGTGTGGCTAATCTCTTGGTTTAACTGAAATAATCTATTCGAAGTTTAATGGTGTTAAAATACAAGAATGTTGCTATGCACCAATTTCGGCCGGGCCCTAATTTAGAGTAGGTTTTTTGACTACTCATGAACCGTGGGCATGTAGACCTAAAAAAATATAAGGACAAGTGATTACAGTATTTCTTCTATTCTGTTCTAACGTGCTTATGACTTTTGCGTGGTATGGCCATTTGAAGTATGGCGAAGGTTGGCCACTGTGGCGGGTAATTCTCGCATCTTGGTCTTCATTTTACGCTAAAAGCTACCTCGGGTAACGAAAACAGTTTATCCTCGTCGTGATAAACTGTTGCTGCCAGTCGAAATTGTCCCCGGTCTACGTTCCATAAGTATTTTCCGCTGTCAGTATGAGCAAGTGGCCGATCATTTAACATCCAGGAAACGCTTTCGCCCGGCTTAAGGCCTTCAATCTGAAACTCAAATTTGTGTCGCTCTCGGGGGATGCGAGGATCCCAGGCGAGCTGGAGATTGCTAGTAGGTGTTACTAGAGTGGGAGCCTCGCTTGGTTCGAGCACGGCAGCAGTGGTAGGCTCTGTCCCGGGCACAAAATATTCACTTCGGATAGCGCATTGAGTATCGTCACCCGAAGCCACGCAAATATCCTGTCGCACCAATCTCTGACTTAAATAAAGGGGCCGGCTAATCCGGTGCTGATTAAGCCTTGAAAAGATGCTGCGTATGGCCAGCGCCGGCCCAGTAGAGCCGGTAACTCCATCCGTGGGGCTCCCATCGAGGTTACCCATCCAAATCCCCACCACATAGGTATCGTTAAATCCCACAGCCCAGGCATCGCGGTAATCCGTCGATGTTCCAGTTTTTACCGCAGTCTGAACCGGCAGGTTGAGGATGCTGTTACTGCCAAACTCGAGTCGCCTGGCCCAAGGGTCGGAAAGTATATTGCCAACAAGTGAAGCGACTTGATCGGAGATTAGGCGTTTTGGTCGATCGCGGCCGTTGTCTGAGAAACTAAATTTTAGCGGGCGATAAATGCCGCGATTAGCCAGTACTGCATAAGCTTGCGTTAGCTCCAACAACGTTACCTCGCCATTTCCAAGTGCTAGCCCTCTATCGTAAACACTTGCCTCGCGGTTTAGACTGGCAAACCCTAGCTTGTGCAGGAGGGAAAGATAGCGGCTTGTGCCTACATATTCAATGGTGCGTAAAGCTGGAATATTTAGTGAATTAGCAAGTGCTTCACGCAAGGAAATTTTGCCATAATAAGTATTGCTGTAATTCTTAAAATTATGCAGTCCACTACCAACGGCTGCCACAAGCGGAGAATCATCTAAGACCGTGGCAGAAGACCAGCCAAGCTCTAGCGCTGCTGCGTAGAGAAAGGGTTTTAGCGCTGAGCCAGGTTGCCGCGGCGAAGTTACAGCATCGATTTGTCCGCCTGGTGTCGTCGAGTTATTTGTGCCGGCTACCACCCATGCCAGAATTTCCCCGCGCGAGTGATCGACTACTAATGCTCCTGCATTGCGTAGGTCTCGCATGTGAAGAGTCCTAGTCCGCTCATCTAGTATTTCCTGCACCTGGCGCTGGATGTCGAGATCGAGCGTTGTAATCATATATCTCCAGCCAAACCCTGGATCTTTAGTCGAGCGCCGAACAAACCCTACGAAATGGGCGGCATTTGTAATATTGCCCGAACGCTGGAGAGCGATAGTTTGCTGTCGCACCTCCTCAAGCTGTCGCTGATCAAAGGTTCCTTTCCTTACTAGCAACTCTGCCAAATGATAAGTCTCTCGTTCGACTGCTTTTAGGTTGCCGTAGAGATCCAACCGCGAAGGCGCGCGAATCAGAATGGCTAGCGCAAGTGTCTCCTTAACGTTAAGAGTCGAAAGATCGCGATCGAAATAGTAGTGTGAGGCCTGCATTACGCCCCTGCGATTAGAAGCATAGGGAACCTGGTTTAAGTAAAACTCTAGAATGTTGGCCTTGGAAGAATGACGCTCTAAACTAGTCGCCTCAAAGGTCTCGATCCATTTGGACCACCAAGTGCGCGGCCGGGGATGCAGCATGCGCACTACTTGTTCCGTAATAGTGCTTGCACCTCTTACTATTCGAGTTGCGCGGATATTCTGCCACAACGCGGCTATGCGAGCCTGCCAATCTATTCCGCCATGCTGATAGAAACGTTGATCCTCGGAGGCAATAAAAGCGATTTGGAGCAGAGGCGGGATTTCGTAGAGTGGAATGCGATCGCAATTGCTCAGAGGATTTTGGTGCGAGATGGATAACAGCCTGCCATGTCGATCGGCAATAGCCAACACTTGCGTACCCGACAGCCAGGATTGCAATTTTAGGTGAGGACTGGAGACATCGCAGTAAGTTTTTATCGCAAACGCCAGCGCGCACAGTGCAAACCAGTAAGCAGGGCGCAAACGAGTTAGTCCCAAGTGGGGAGATAAGAGTGAAAATCGCCTATACCCAATCCCTTTCCGCTTCACGGCTGCGCCAGCACTTCTAGTTTGCCACCGGCTCCCCTGCCAAGGACGTCGCTGTCATACATCTCCACGGCATGCACTGACCGGGCGTAAAAATTGCCCTCGGCAATTGCCTGAGCAGTGTAGGACAAGTGATAATTTCCGGCGGGTAAAAAGTCCGAATAAAAGCGGACTGCATCATGGCGAAGCTCTTGGTGATAAAAGCTCCATCGCGAGACGGCGTACTCGCTCCAGTCATTAAACTTAAACCACAACGAGCCGCCAGCTGCCCGATAATCTCCGCTAGCTGCATCCACTAAAGACGCGGTTGCGAGCTCCCGATTAACTGGCTCTAGTCCCCCAGGCACAGGGTCATCGACCACTACGAAGTGCCTCGCTGCGGGAAGTGAGAGAAATATGTCAACGCGCACCAATTCTCCACGGCTGATGCGGTAGGGATTGGTGAGAAGTTTCCATTCATCGTCGCGCATCACGCTATACTCTCGATGTATCTCAATTCCAGCATTAGCTTCCGCTTCCAGTGAGTTTAAGTCGGCATACTGAAGCCGAGTAGCGTAATAGACCCGTCCGCTTCCCTGACGAGTTACTGCTACACTACCTTTGCGACCAAGGTCAGAAGCCCGGATGGCTCGCTCGAAGGTTTTTGGTTTATCTTGAAGGTTCTTAAACGTAGCCTTACCAAATATTTCTTGGTCTATAGCTACTTGAACGCTCATATTTGGCTTTGCGGTTTCGTAGGAGCGGCTGTAGTCCATAAGTGCCTGCATGCAGAACATGTTTTCCTGGGTATTTTCCCAGTGATCGCGATTTTTGCGCGCTTGGGCAATGGTTCGCATAAGCTTTGTCGGCACGTCCTGCACTAGCTCTCGAGTGTCGGCGCGTTTAGCCAGCGCAACAAGCGCGCTAAGAATGGTGCAGTTCTCGCGCAAGGGGCTAGCGAGAATGCGCGAGTAGCTATCATCGAGTTCTTCGTTAAAAATAAACTTCCCGCCGGTTTGGTTCGCATGAGCTAATATGAGCTGCACGACCTCGCGCACCGCTGTGCCGTTTCCATTTAGGGCATGTAATGCCTGGAGGTAGTGCGCTTTTCCGAATAGGCTCATTTGAGGCAGATGAGATTTGTAGCGCTCCAGGTCTTCCGGCTTTATTTTGCCGTGTTCCGCTAAAGCCGCCAGAGCCACCGCCCTAATCGTGGAACTCATGCCTGCGGAATAAAACGTCGGCGCGATATCTCGCCTAAGCAGCTCCAGTAAATATCCATGAAGCTTCGACTCAATTTGTTGAGGGACTGTGTAGCCAGCTTTGCGCAGCCAGTTAAAGGCTAAAGCGGTGTAGGCGCTTAGGTACGGATCGGCATACTGATCCATGGGTATATAAAACGCCATTCCTCCGTTAGGCGCCTGAAAGTTAGCTGCCGCCTCCAATGTTTTTTTTGGTAGAGTCCTACTCTCGTCCCATTTAAAATCCGCCGCCATGTAATCGCTTAAGGCGTTGTAGTGCGCAGCCATAGTGCCCTTGGTTAGGATCTGCTCCCAGCAGTTATACGCATAATTCTTTAGGTATCTAAATGCGCCTTCGATACCAGCAATTACGCTAGGTGAAACCACTACGCTTATTCCACCTCTGTCAGTATGTATGTCAGTTGGAAAAAGTACTTGCTCCTCAGCGTGGTTAGAGTCGGTACTGGCATAATTTGCAGCTGTCTCTAGAGTTCTGAGTTTTCTCACGGGAATTGTGTGCACAATGCCGTCCGTATCGACCTCGTCCCCAGCTCGCACCCGAAAGAGTATTTCTCCCTGCATGCGCTTATCTTTAGGATCAACCGAACTGACAGCAACGGGCATTACGACCGTGTGGCGCTGATAAGGTTCTAACTCTAGGGTTTCGTCGTGCTTGCTCGAACCCTTGGTGCTATCGATATTCCCTGTGGCATCAATGCTTACGTCCAGCGTGCGCTTGTGGTCGCTCCGGTTCATTACGCTAAAGCTAGCACTAAACTGATCTCCTTCTAGAACTTGATTTGGCATTGCCGGTCGAACCTCAGTAGGACGGTTGACCTTAAAATTAGTATCGCCTAAGCCCATTTTGTCCGTCGCAGTGCTAGCAATGGCTAGAACGCGCCAGCCGGTAAGATTGTCGGGTGCTTGGAATTCAATAGTGGCGTTACCGTTTTTATCCGGCATAATAGATGGATTCCAATAGCTAACAAACTTAAAAAGATGCCGCAGAGATAAATTTGCTCCGCCGTCTCCACCGGCATTGGCCCCCTTTTTCTCGAATTTCTGCCGTCCTACCAGGCGAGTTAAGAGGCTGTAGTTTCTAAGATCCAGGTTGTCCAACTTATAAAATCCCTCATACGGATCAAAGTTACTTTTACCGCTAGCTAGTAAATCGAACACTGCCTCATCCAGGACGGTTACTGCTAATTCCGTGGCTTCGGTCTTGCCAGAGGGAACCTTCGGCTCGACGTGCAGACTTACTCTTAGTGTTTCCCGCGGTCTGTACACTTCCTTATCTGCCGTAGCTGTCACCTGCAGTTCTTTATGCGAATCCTTTACTGGAACAGATAGATAGCCCAAACGAAACGCTGGCTTGCCGAGATCCACCTGTCCCATTGCTGGGGGCTTTTCAACGCGCGGGGACACGACCAAAACGGAGAGATAGAAGCCGGGCAGGTAATCCGACTGAATCGGGAATTCTACGACCGGAGTGTTGCCATCGAGCCGCTTAACAAAATAGTCGATAACGCCATAACGCTCTATAGTTATGAGTGCTTGGGCTCCGGGATAGGGATTTTTAATCAGGTATCGGGCGGTGTCGCCCACGCGGTAGATGGTCTTCTCCGGAACGATTTGCAAATGCGAATCACTGGGCTCATCCCACAGCACATAATCCTTGCCCGCCACCCAGATGTCTAGTCGACACGACTGAGAGTTGCTTTTGGTATCCTTTATGCTAGCAGTCAGGCGATAACTTCCAGCTTCTGCTGGCGTAAACCCGCAGGCAAGTGGCGCATCCTCCGAAAGCCCACTGCAATTCGCTTCCTCCTTCCACTCAGTGGTGAAACTAGTCGTATAGGCGTTACCTGCACCCTTTACTCTTGCAGCGTTGGTAACCTTTCGCTCAATCTTGATGTCGACATTGGTCCCAGCGACGGGATTGCCGCGCTCGTCTACCACAATGTAGTCAACAGAAGCTGGCTCCTGGGCAGTAAAAAGCCAGCGTGAAGAACGCATTCCGACGAAGCGATTCACACCCACAAACTCTGCTTGGCTTCGGGTGGAGATATTTTTTCCGCGATCGTCTTGAACCGCACTCTCCACCAATAGCTTGCCGTAGAGGATATTTGGTTTGGCGAGAGTAAACGAGTGACTAGCCTCTCCACGATTATCGAGTTGATCTATTTTCTGAAATACTTGTTGGCTCGTCCTGCTTTCACTCTCATTTGTAAACAAAAAACCACTGGCTAGCGGATGGCGTGAGAAAAACGGCAGGGCCTCTAGGACGGCCGTAATCCGCACAGATGCGTCGGTGTATGCTCTCCCAGAGTGCAGTGTTGCTGTCGTTGATACTTTTATCTCCTGTTGGGAAGTAAATAGATCGCCACTTAATTCGTTAGTTACCTTGAAGGCCGAGGGGGTAAAATCGCTTACTAGCACCCGCATTGGTAGCCACGAGATATTGCATTCTTCGCTTTCGCCGGAGCAGTTAGCATTAAGATCCTCCATTTGATCCGCGTTTGTTTTCTTGGCAAAATCCGAAGTCAAGCGGAACTGATACCAACCAACTACGCCTGTCTTGGGAACGGCAAATTCGCCATCATAGGAGCCGAACTCGGAAAGCGTAATATCCTTTAGCATTTCGACAACCTTGCTCGTGGGA
This sequence comes from Deltaproteobacteria bacterium, assembly GCA_020845775.1. Classification (NCBI taxonomy): domain Bacteria; kingdom Pseudomonadati; phylum Myxococcota; class Myxococcia; species Deltaproteobacteria bacterium. The sequence goes on along the minus strand of JADLFC010000172.1, from coordinate 186 downwards.
TCTAAGATTTCTAGTGTATAGCTGGCGCGCGGCGCGCGGGTGAGAGTTTTTAAGTCCTGGTTACGCAGATAAAACTTGTACTGAATAGTGTCGCCTAGGCGGTAAATTCCTTGTGCCGTTGTTCCCCAAGCACGCAGATGGCCAAACTTCTGCTCGTTAACCTCATAGATTGTCTCACCGGATGCG
>JADLFC010000171.1 GCA_020845775.1 Deltaproteobacteria bacterium | reverse complement strand
TGGGAATTATGTCTACACTTCCGCCCTGGGCAAATACTTCCGGAATATTGGCAAGCGCTAGACAAAAAAGAAAGCAAATCAGGCTAATAGCTTTAAGTATTCGATACATCCTACAAAAGCCTCTTTTTCAGCAAAATTACTTAGCACCTTCTTCGGCGATTAGTAACATCGCATTACTGACCACAGCAGGCCATCTCGGCACATTTGTCGGACTCATTTTCTATAAAATATTCGTGCAGCACGCGGACGGCGAGTTCGGCGTATTTGCGTTCTATGCCTACGCTGATTTTTATCTCCGAAGTGGTTATCATCTTGATGTTGATGCCTTCGCGGCCCAAAACTTCAAACATTTCGGCAGCAACCCCGGCGTGGTTTCGCATTCCTTCACCGACGACGGATAGCTTGGCCACATCGGTATCGACCTCAATCGACACACCTTGCAGCTTGCTCTCTATTAGCGTCGTAATGGCTTCTACCGAGCGATCGACGTCGTCTTCTGCAACGGTAAACGCTATATCTGAAAAACCTGCCGCCCCCTCGCTCTGAACTATTATATCGACCACCACACCGGCCTCCCCCAGGCATTTAAAAATCTTTGCGGCATTTCCCGCATAATCGGGAACTCTTCTAAGCGTAATCTTAGCCTCATCGCTTCGACAGTTTATCCCAGAAACAACTGCATTTTCCATATTTGCATACTCCTCTACTATCTCCGTTCCATCGGCATCGGTAAAACTCGATTTTACTAGCAAGCGAACCGCATATTTTCTAGCTAAATCAACACTTCTTGTCTGCAACACCTTCGCACCACTGCTAGCTAACTCTAACATCTCTTCATAAGTCAAATGACTTAGTTTCTTCGCATTCTTGCAGACACTCGGCGAAGCCGAATACACTCCATCCACATCAGTATAGATCTCACACGCTTCCGACTTTAGTGCAGCAGCAATAGCAACGGCAGTGGTATCAGATCCACCTCGACCAAGAGTGGTAAAACTTCCGTCCTCATCTATTCCTTGAAAACCAGTAACAACAGGAATAATACCTTGATTCAACAAGCTAACTAACCTATCCGGACGAACATCGCTAATGAGCTGCTTGCCAAAAATTCTTCGCGTCTCCAAGGGAATCTGATAGGCCGTTAACGACATGGCTTTAGCCCCCTCGCGCTGAAGCGCAAGCGCCATCAGAGCAGAGCTAATTTGCTCGCCAGAAACGACTAACTGGCTATACTCTCGCTCATCAAACCGGTTTCCCCCTGCAACAGCGCGGCAGAGTTTTACCAAACGGTCAGTTTCGCCCGCCATGGCCGAAACTACAACCACAACCTTCTTTCCCGTAGACGACTGCTTTTTTAAAACGCGCTTTGCCACCTCGGCAATGCGCTCAACCGTACCGACCGAAGTGCCCCCAAATTTCATTACAACAGTTTCTAACATTTCTCCCCTTTACCAGATCCTAAAGGTTTAAGCATATTTCTAAGCGATAATAGCAATCTATCGCCCTCCTTTGCAACTGCGCTAAATACCAAGCACCGCTCGTCTTGGCGGTCTTGGCCAGTATCGCAGTACTCTATATTTATAATCATGTGCAATAAGTCTAATAGCCACTTAGCTCGCTCCGGCCACTCGACTAAAACAATTTTGGCTGAATCTCCCCTATAATCCAATATCTCATTTTCTCCGCAATTTTCGCCCAGGCGGTACAGATCCCAATGATGCAAACTCTCTATCCGTCTGTCTAAACCTGGCGATAAGAGATAAATATGTTCGAGCACATAAGTGGGGCTTGAGATTTCCTCCCTTACCCCCAAGCCAGCAGCGACGCCCCTTACGAGTTCCGTCTTCCCAGCGCCCAGAGGACCAGAAAGGCCAATAAGTTCTCCGCCCGCAAAAAGCCCGCTTAGCAACCTGCCGATCTCATAAGTCTCCTCGAGACTGCGACTAATAATTTCTACTGACCTTTGATTTGTGGTCGGGTGGGACATATGACTAAGAGCACAACAAGGCACGCACGACTCTCTATACAACTCAATCCCCAAAAACGCTAATTGCATTGCCTGGAAAGGGTTTATTATCGGTAGGTGGCAAATGCAGAAGCCTATTAATCACCCGAGGTGAATAATCGATTATATCCCCGGCCTTCGCGCCCACACTTCCGCCATATTTATGCCTCAGCTCGCCCACACACTCGCCATGAACATAAACTGCACACAGACAGGCATTTTTTAGCCCCATTCCCCGCCCAAGCATTGCAGCCAAAACGCCAGTAAGAACATCTCCCGAACCAGCCGTAGCCAAAATTTCACTAGCGGCGGGATTAATAAATATTTCCCCATCCGGCCCACAAACAACCGTCCTAGCGCCCTTTAGTATCACCCAACATTTTAGCCTAGCCGCTAAATCGCCAGTATTGCCAAGGCGATCCTGCTCTACTTCGGCTGTCTCTATCCCACATAGCCTCGCCATCTCACCGGGGTGCGGGGTTAAAATCGACTGAGGTGGAATTTTCTCTACCAAACCCTTGCGAAGCGAAATCATATTTATCGCGTCAGCATCAATGACTAGCGGCATTTCTAGCCGCAAACTCTCTTCAAAAACCATCTCCAACAGGTCGCCTGCTCCTTCCCCTTGCCCCATACCTGGCCCAATAGCTATGGCATTCTTCCCCTCCAGCGCATTTTTCAACCATCCCCTGTCTGGCTTTCCAAACGCGAGGTAAGCATCTTCAGCCGCTTCGAGACACATCAGCTCGAGCAGTTGAGTTTGAACTTCCCTTGCTGCACTCTTGGGTAGGCACATAGTTACTAGGCCCGAACCACATGCGATAGCGGCTAGCGCCGTCATCTTCGGAGCACCAAAGTGACCGGAACTCCCGCCCATAACTAGCACGTGTCCGCGACGACCCTTATGCGCTTCGTCGCGTTCCCTATAAGCCTCACTTAACAAACCTGAAACAGCAGAAGCAGTCACTAATTCGCGCCTAACACTAGCAATCTCGCTAAGGTTATTCGAAATCCCTATATCGGCAATATACACTTCCTTGCCGCAATACCTGCTTGCGGGGAACAATACATGTCCAATTTTTGGGCACTGCAGTGCTACCGTCTGCGTTGCATTAATACATGCACCCAAAACTCTCCCGGTGCTAGCCTCTGCACCACTGGGGATATCTACCGAAACAACTTGAATTGAATTCTTTGCCGAAATTTCATTAGTTAGCTCCACGAGCTTTGCAGGCCAGTTCTCCATGCTGCCGCGAAAGCCAGTCCCATAGATAGCATCGATAATAACTCCACTATTCTCTAGCAAAGAAGCTACTTCGCTATCATTCAGACTGTCTAAGTTCACCTCCAGCACCTTTCCGCCACAATTCTTCCAAACTAAAGCATTACTCGAGGCATCTCCCTTTAGCGATTCTATTGACACAGTCGCAAGAACCATTACATTCCAAGCAGCCTCCTTGAGATAGCGCGCAACGACGAAGCCATCGCCCCCATTATTGCCGCCTCCCGTAAGCACAACTGCCTGGCGCTTCTTGCACGACGGATCGACTGACTTCAAAACAAAACTAGCTACCTCCCTTCCAGCCGACTCCATCAAAACTCGCGACGGAACGCCAAGGCGCGTTTCCATAGCCCTGTCGGCCGCAGCCATCTCAGAAGCAGTGAGTATTTTTATCACCTTCCTAGTTCCTGTTGAACTACCATCGCAAGCTCATTAGCCATTGTCGTACAAAGCTCCTTATCCGCAGCTTCCACCATCACGCGGGCCTTAAACTCCGTGCCAGAATATCTAAGCAACACCCTCCCGACATTATTTAGTCTGCCCTCGACCTTCTTAATTGCCGAAGTAATTTTCGGGCACTGCTCAAACGGTAGCTTCTCTCTTACCGGCACGTTGACTAAAACCTGTGGATGGCGCTCAACCAAGGACGAGAACTGAGAAAGCGGTTTGCCACTTTTAAGCATAATAGAAATTACCAACAACGATACTAACAGGCCATCGCCGGTGGTATTGTGATCCAGCGAAATGATATGTCCAGACTGTTCTCCACCTAAATTTAAACCCCGCGCCAACATCTCAGCCAAAACATAGCGGTCCCCCACGTCTGAACGAAATAGCGAAATACCGCGCTCTCTTAGCGATAGCTCTAAGCCTAAATTGCTCATCACAGTTCCGACTACGGCATTGCCCTTTAGCTTACCCTCTCGCTTATATGCAGTAGCGCAAATGGCAAGCAATGAGTCGCCATCGTATAGTCTTGCGTTCTCGTCGCACATGATAACGCGATCTGAATCGCCATCAAAAGCTATACCTAAATCAGCACCGTATTCCCTAACAACCTCGCACATTGCTTCTGGATGCAAGCTACCGCACCTTAGGTTAATATTTTGTCCATCCGGCTCGTTCGCCACAGCAATTACCTTTGCACCCAACTCAGAGTAGACTAATGGAGCAATCTTATAAGCCGCTCCATTGGCGCAATCCATTACCACCTTTAGCCCTTCAAAGTTTGCATCGCGCTCAACAGAGCTCTTAACATAAACCGCATATCGCCCAACTGCATCGTCTATGCGAAAAGCCTTGCCGATAAGCTCTGGGACTGCGCGAAGCTCGTCCAGATGTCCAGGTTCCATGAGATATTCAATTTCGCTTTCCGTCGCATCCGGCAACTTAAAACCATCCGCACCGAAAAACTTCACCCCGTTATCCTCATACGGGTTGTGCGAGGCAGATATCATGCAACCCGCATCGGCGCGCATGCTGCGCGTCATAAAGGCAACTCCAGGCGTTGGCAATGGCCCAACGAGTAGGACATCGACACCCATGGAGGAAATTCCGGACGCTAGTGCGGTCTCTAACATATAGCCAGAAACGCGCGTGTCCTTGCCTATTAATATGCGGTGACGCCCTTGCGAGCGACGAAGTACATACGCCGCAGCGCGACCAACCCGCATTATAGTTTCCGAATCCATAGGGGCGACATTTGCAACGCCGCGAATTCCATCCGTTCCAAACAGCTTACCCATGAGTAGACACCAACTTAATCCTTACTTTTTTTGGATCCGTACGCACGAGCTTCACCGCTGGCGGAAAATTGCCCGACAAACTTACCTCGTGACTGCCTCCATTAAACTGACTACCATCGGCCACGACCTTCAATGGCTGTCCTCCAATAGAATCGAGCAAATTAACCGGCCCATTAAGCGTTACCGAAACGCTAGATGGCTCTACACTTGCCGCAAAACCTTTAGGAGCAACGACCGTAACGCTAACATTATTAATCGTTCGCTCCTGCTCAATCGGCACTACCGATACTTCCACAGTTGCAACGTCAACTCCTAAACGAGTTAACTCCCCCTTCCCTACAAGAGGCAACTCAAAACTCTTTTTAGCCTTTAGCCCGTTTAGATCGATAGGAGCAGTTTTTATAGCATTGAGGCCAAATAATTCACTCCGCGGCCCCACCGCAAAAACCGTTTCCGGTACCACCTTTATTTCCCCCACAACATAGCCAGCCGCAACAGTTCCCACTTGATCCGCCACGACCAGGAGATTCTTTCTAAGCACTTGCTCCATCTTGAGTTTAATAGACGCTGGCTCTATTCCCAAAATCTTCACCCCTGGAAGTCGGCGTAGGTGATTAGCTGTTAGCATTAACTCGTAGTTCGACGGCGTAGGAACCGGCAGATCCACAAAAATGGAGTTGTCCGCTAACTCCAGCTCCTTCACATTCGACACTGGCCCACGAACTTTAAACTTTGCAAATAATCCCCCTTCCGCGTTTGGAGGCCAAACTATCATCATACTTTGTGGAAGATTGCGAATGGCAATGCTAGCCGAAATCGTAGCCGAAATAGAGTTATCAGAACTATAAAAAAATAATTCTAGCATTATTGCTAACAGAAGCGAGAATATCTTTAGGCCAAAATTTTCGGTCGTCAGGATTTTCACGACTGCTGACCTCCCCCGCCTCTATCTATCTCTGTATCCTCGCTACCATCAACTCCTTCCTCCAAGTCAGTCCCTCCCTGATCAGACGCGCCTTGATTAGAACTCAGCCTAATCGCTTTCGCCCTTTGTCGAATGCCTTTTCGCTTTTGCTCGCGCACTACTGTGCATCTGTGAAGCGCGCTATAAAGGGTCTTTTGCGTGAGGTCTCGAGTAATGCGCCCCTCTCTCACGAGCGAAATTGCCCCAGTTTCCTCCGATACTACCACCACCAGCGCATCCGTCTTTTCCGAGAGGCCAATGGCGGCGCGATGCCGAGTGCCAAGGTGACTGCTAACATTGGGGTTAAAAGTTAGCGGCAACACTGCACCGGCCGCCACAACCCTATTCCCCTCGATGATGGCAGCGCCATCGTGAATAGGCGACCAGGGAACGAAAATGCTAACGAGCAATTGGTGACTAACGACCGCATCTATCTTAACCGCCCCATCGCTATATTCGTTTAGCCCAACCTCCCTCGTCACGACTATAAGCGCACCCAACCTCTTAGATGCGAGTTCAGAGGCAGCTCGCGCAACCTCATTAAGAGTGTGCTCTACAACGCCAGAGGTCTTAGCCGTTATCCCCGGCCCGAGGCCAACTTTAATTAACGCCCTGCGCAAGTCATCTTGAAAGAGAACGACAACTACTAGAATCAGAGAACCAAAAAAGCTATCTAAGATAAGCCCCAAAGTAGCAAGCCCAAGCTGCTTGGAAATGAGGTGCACAACTACGAGCATTCCCAAGCCCGCAAGCATCGGCAATGCCCTAGTGCCCTTTACCATTAGCAAGATGCGATATATGAGAAACGACACAACGATGACGTCCAAGACACTGCTAAAAACCGTGGGATTGAGCAGGCCCTCTAGATTCATCTCATGCTGCCTTAATAGATACCGGCTGTCCATTAGATGAGGGGCCATTGGTAGGAGTAGAACCCCGAACTATCTCTTCTACCTCATTAGCATCTAGCGTCTCCCTCTCGAGAAGCGCACGCGCTAATCTCTCAAGCGCATCTCTGTGCTCGTGCAAAAGCTGACGAGCTCGCGTCATCTGTTGCTCGACAATCTCGCGAACTTCGCGGTCTATCAGTCCAGCCGTCTCCTCAGAGTAGTCTTTGCTATGACCGATATCTCGGCCAAGAAATATTTGCTCCTCCTTTCGACCATAGGTTAATGGCCCAAGCGCCTCGCTCATCCCCCACTCACAGACCATGCGACGTGAAATATTCGTAGCCGCGCTTATGTCGGAAGTAGCACCAGTAGAAATTTCCTCAAATATCAGCTCTTCAGCCGCACGTCCGCCAAAAGCAATGCAAATGCGCCCCAGCCAGTAATCCTTGGGATAGGTGTGCTTCTCGTCTTCTGGCAGTTGTTGCATTAAGCCAAGCGCTACTCCACGCGGCACAATTGTTACCTTGTGAACGGGATCCGACCCCGGAACGAATTTCGCTACAATTGCATGTCCCGCCTCGTGATATGCCGTAACTTTTTTCTCTCTCTCCGATAGCACCATAGAACGCCGCTCGGTGCCCATTAAAATCTTGTCTTTGGCAAACTCGAAATGTTTCATGTTTACTGATTTAGCGTCCTTACTAGCTGCGTACAGTGCAGCCTCGTTCACCAAATTTGCCAAATCTGCTCCCGAGAAACCCGGGGTTCCCCTCGCTATGGTGACTAAATTTACATCCTCCGAAAGTGGAACCTTCTTGGTGTGAACTTTCAACACGCCCTCGCGCCCCCTAATATCTGGAAGCGGAACCATAACGGTGCGATCGAAACGCCCCGGTCTCAACAACGCCGGATCTAGAACATCTGGCCTATTCGTGGCTGCGACTAAAATAATTCCTTCGTTTGGTTCAAATCCGTCCATCTCGACGAGGAGCTGGTTTAGCGTCTGCTCGCGCTCGTCATGGCCCCCACCTAAACCCGCTCCGCGATGGCGTCCAACGGCATCGATTTCGTCTATGAATATTATACACGGCGCGTTCTTCTTGCCCTTCATAAAGAGATCTCTAACGCGAGACGCTCCGACGCCTACAAACATCTCGACGAAGTCCGAACCAGAAATGCTAAAAAACGGCACTCCAGCCTCGCCAGCTATCGCGCGCGCTAAAAGCGTCTTTCCAGTTCCGGGATTACCGCACAGCAATACGCCTTTGGGAATTCTTCCGCCGAGCTTGGTAAATTTTTTGGGATCCTTAAGGAACTGAACGATGGACTCCAGTTCCTCCTTTGATTCGTCGATCCCCGCTACATCGTCAAATGTAACCTTCTCGCGCCCTTCTTCCTGCAAACGCGCGCGGCTCTTGCCAAAACTAAGCGCCTTTCCCCCACCCACCTGCACTTGGCGCATAAAGAAAATCCAAACGCCAATTAAAAGCAACATGGGGAACCAGTTTGCAAGCAAAATAAAATACCACGACTCCTCCTCTCTGGGTTTGGCCTCGACTTTTACTCCGTTATCCAGCAATACTTTAATGAGCTCCTGATCCGTAGGCGGCATCTTGGTAGTGAACTTGTTCTCCGTCCCTACGCTTGAGCCGTATTTGTAAAGCCCAACTATTTCTGTCTCCTTTATCTCGACCTCGCTCACTCGACCATCAGAAACGGCCTTGCGAAACTCTGAGTATGGGATGTCTAGCCCTGCGGTTCGCGGCTCCTGCACTACGTTGTAGAGCAGGAGAATCATAATTATGAGAAAGAGCCAAAAAGCGGCATTTCGTGAAAATTGACCCAATTTAAATATAACCCAAAATAATATAGAAAGTTTAAATACAACAAAGTTTATAGCACTATACCGTCTTCAAACAGGTAAGTTGCAGTAATGAGGCCGTATTGCTGTCCACTGCCGCCATTTCCGATCTTGCTACGCCAGGTACCCAGATAATCTTACCAGAGCTTTCTACTATAGGCATTGTGCGCCGCTCTGTCAACGTAACCCCTTGTTCTTGAAAGAGTTTTTTTAGCTTTCGCCGGCCCCTTTTCCACACTCGCATACTGTCTCCGGGACGAGGAAAACGCACCAGCAAAGAGTTGGTTTCTAGCGTATCAAAATCGAAAAAAACCCTATAAAACTTCTCCTTAGGGGCCCGTTTCTCTAAGTCTCTTAAATCGGTAACTGCGCTGCACGGCTCAAGTTCTTGCCGCGACAACAATTTTGCCTCAAGTAATAACTCCCTTCCATCAGCAGTTTTCCAAGCTATACTTCCGGGAATATCGAGCTTATTAACATCGTTATCGGCATGGTCAGTCTCTAAGAAATCTGAGGACGCGACATCGCTTCCAAGCTTGAACCTAAGTTTATTGTCTCGGTCGACAAAACAACTGACTAAAAAACCTAAATCCGAAGCAGCTAGATTTCCGCGCGCAACCTCAACTGCTCTTATAAAACTACTATACCCAAGGTATTTTGCCGCAGAAGGCACTTCCCTAGCAGCGAGCAAACGCGCTACTCTCCAGGCGATAGCCGGCGAAAGTTCTGCGATTTTTCGCGCCAAATTTGGTGAGGGCCCAAGGCTATCTAAAGCCTCACCTGCACATCGCTCTAGTTCCGCCTCATCGCTCGTAAGGCGATTAATGGTTGCGGTTACTCCATCGAGCAAATTCGGATTGAGCTTCTTCACGCTAGGAACCAACGAATGGCGAATGCAGTTTCTCGTCCGCGACGTATCTAAATTAGATTCGTCTTCGACATATTCAAGATTATGCCGCAATGCGTACGCAGATAAGGCGCTACGAGCAATCGATAAAAATGGCCTAAATAGGCGTGTCGTAGTGTCAAAGCTTCCAATGCAATGAGAACTAGAAGCAAGCCGCGCAGAGATAACGCGCATGAAAAATGTCTCAACTTGATCATCTAAATGATGCGCAGTAGCAACAGCATCAAAACCAACGCGCATGCGAGTTCCCTCCAAAAACTCGTAGCGAAGCCTGCGGCCCCAGGCCTCCACGTTTTCTCGCCCCAAAAACTTCGGCGCCCGCTCAGAAAAAAAAGGCAAATTATACTGCCTAGAAAGCGCCTCAACAAAACGCTCATCCCCCATGCTTGCCTCGCGTAACCCATGGTCGAAATGTGCCACCACTAGGGACAACTGAGATTCCTCAGCAGTTTTTGCCGCCACATCCAGCATGACGCGCGAATCTACGCCTCCCGAAACCGCTAAGACCACGCTTAGAGGATCTTCTGCATTCTTGCCTAAATTCGCTCTTACTAACTCGATCGATTTAGCAAACTCGAGAAAAACAACATTATCCAACCGCTCTGCCATTAAAAAATAAAACCGCTCTAAAGATAGGATCGCTAAACTGTTCTATCGCTCACGCTAAGTTGCTCTTAACATTAGCTCTCACCCACTCGATAATCTCCTGAGTACTTGCTCCTGGAGTAAAGAGTTTTTTTACTCCCTTAGCTTCCAGTTCCTCCATGTCTTGACGAGGAATAATCCCTCCACCGAATACCACAATATCGCTAGCGCCAGCGTCTTTTAGCAATTCTATCACTCGCGAAAAAAGATGCATATGTGCGCCCGAGAGAATGCTTAACCCAATACCATCGACGTCTTCCTCAATAGCGGATTTTACAATCATCTCTGGCGTCTGATGCAGCCCGGTATAAATCACCTCAAAGCCAGCATCTCTAAGCGCCCGCGCAATAATTTTCACCCCGCGGTCATGGCCGTCAAGGCCAACTTTGCCGATTAGTAACCTCAATCTCGTCGTAGAAGAACTCTTATCCATTAGCTAAATCCCGGGTCTGTATAAACTCCATAAACTTCCCTAAACACATCGCACACTTCACCTAAGGTAACACCCATATCTACCGCCTCTATCATCGGCTTCATAGTGTTCAAATTCTCCTCGCAGGCCTTCTTTAATGCATCCAAGCGTGTCTGCACCTCGAGCGAGTCGCGCTCATTTTTAAACTCCAGCGTGCGCCTGACTTGTTCGGCTTCTACCGATTTATCAATTTCTAAAATATCTATCTCACCGATGCCAATCTCATCATCGTCAGTATAAGCGTTAACGCCAACAATAATTTGCTCCTCGTTTTCCACTCGTCGCAAGAATGCATATGCGGCCTCGGCTATTTCCTTCTGCGGGAAACCATCCTCGATAGCCTTTAACATTCCGCCCATTGCATCCAAGTGATTTATATAATTAATAGCCTCCTTTTCAATCGCATCAGTCATGTATTCTACGAAATACGATCCGGCCAATGGGTCTATTGTGTTAGCCACGCCAGTTTCCTCGGCAATTATTTGCTGAGTCCTCAACGCAACCTTAACCGCCGCTTCCGTAGGTAACGCCAGAGTCTCGTCCATTGAATTAGTATGAAGAGACTGTGTTCCCCCCAGCACAGCAGCTAAAGCCTGTATTGCTACGCGCGCGACGTTATTTAACGGCTGCTGAGCCGTTAAACTCACTCCGGCAGTTTGGGCGTGGGCCCGAAGCCTAAGAGAGTGCGGGTTCTTAGCGCCAAAGCGCGTTTTTACGATATTAGCCCATAGCCGCCTAGCTGCGCGAAATTTAGCAATTTCCTCAAAGAAATCGCTATGCACGTCCCAAAAAAACGATAGTCTAGGGGCAAATGAATCTACATCCATGCCGCGTCGCAAACACTCCTCCACATATGTAATTCCGTTGTAAACGGTAAACGCCAACTCCTGCGCCGCTGTAGAGCCAGCCTCTCGTATGTGATAACCAGATATGCTAATCGGATTAAATTTGCGAGCATGTTCGGCACAAAATTCAATTATGTCGCACGACAGCTT